>NZ_LROR01000042.1:0-505 GCF_001675205.1 Clostridium coskatii
TGGATGTATGTCTAAGCATCGAGTCAGGTATACCAGGAAAATCCGGTATATCAATGATGAGGTGTTATGGGGAACCCGCAAGGGGAAGTACCTGATTTCACGCTGCCGAGAAAAGTCTCTATGGAGCTAATATGTGCCCGTACCGCAAACCGACACAGGTAGGTGAGGAGAGAATCCTAAGACCATCGGAAGAATTGTTGTTAAGGAACTAGGCAAATTAACCCCGTAACTTAGGGAGAAGGGGAGCCACGGAAGTGGCCGCAGAGAAAAGGCTCAAGCAACTGTTTATCAAAAACACAGGTTTCTGCTAAAGCGAAAGCTGAAGTATAGGAGCTGACGCCTGCCCGGTGCTGGAAGGTTAAGGGGAAGACTTAGCGCAAGCGAAGGTCAGAACTTAAGCCCCAGTAAACGGCGGCCGTAACTATAACGGTCCTAAGGTAGCGAAATTCCTTGTCGGGTAAGTTCCGACCCGCACGAATGGCGTAATGATTTGAGCACTGTCTCG
>NZ_LROR01000043.1:0-1479 GCF_001675205.1 Clostridium coskatii
GAGAGTGTGAGACTTTTTCTGTAAATTAGCTTTCTATGATATTTTAGAAAGACAACTATGTAAAAAATTACTTCTGTCTTAATTTCAAATATATAATTTAAAAATGAGTATGTCAATAACGCCTAAGAAAAAAGGCGTTATTTTTATAAAAATTTTACTCGGGAAGTCTGCCATCATACATTATGGATAGTTCACCATAAACCTTACCCCAGTTTCTGAGGACTGATGTCCATTTCTTAGTTGCCTCAAATGTTGCAAGATAAAGTGCCTTGAGAAGTGCAGTATCACTTGGAAATACGCTTCTTTGACTGTTTAATCTGCGGTATGTGCTATTAAGACTTTCTATGGCATTCGTTGTATATATTACTTTTCTGACTTCTGGTGAAAATTTGAATATAGGGGTTATGGCGTCCCAATTTTTCAGCCAGCTTCTCATAGATCCTGGGTATTTATCATTCCACTTCTCAGTTACAACTTCCAGATTTTTATGGGCAGTTTCCTCAGATGGAGCCTGATATATACTCTTAAGATCCTTTGCAAAATCTTTCTTGTGTTTATAAGATACATATTTAAGTGTATTTCTTATCTGATGTACGATACATCTCTGGTATTCTGTGTCAGGAAAGGACGCATTTATAGATTCTTTTATGCCAGAAAGACCATCTGCACAAAGTATGAGAATATCTTTAACGCCTCTGTTCTTAAGCTCATTTAGAACACCAAGCCAGTATTTGCTGCTCTCGTTCTCACCTATATTTATGGAAAGCACATCTTTTATTCCGGCATCATTTATACCCATGATTATATAGGCAGCAAGCTTTTTTACTATACCGTTATCTCTGACGGAAAAATGTACTGCATCTATGAAAACAATTGGATAAACTGTAGACAATGGACGCTGCTGCCACTGTTCAATCTCTGGTAATATGCGGTCTGTAATATTAGATATCATACTTTCACTTGCTTCAAAACCATATATGTCTTCAATAATTTCAGATATTTGTCTTGTAGTCATACCTTTTGCATACATTGATATTATTTTGTCTTCTATGCTTGATATGTCCTTCTGGCGCTTTGCTACAGCCTGCGGCTGAAATGTACTGTTCCTATCTTGAGGTACATCAATCTCCACTTCACCATATTTACTGCGTACTTTCTTGCTTTTCTTACCGTTCCTGTAGTTAGCTTCATCAGAACGTCCATACTTTTCATAGCCAAGATGATTGTCCATCTCACCTTCAAGCATCTCCTGAAGAGTTCCTCCCAGTAGATCTTTCAATGCATCTTGAATATCCTCTGCAGATTTGATATCATACTCATTTAAGAGAGAAGTTATAATATTTCTCTTACCATCTGTCATTGGTTTTACCTTATAAACATCTTTTTTTCTTGCCATAAAAAAAGCCTCCTATAATTTTTATTTTATCATAGAAAGCTTTATGTTTTTATTTTATTTACAGACTTTTTATCACAGGCTGG
>NZ_LROR01000044.1:0-638 GCF_001675205.1 Clostridium coskatii
TGGTACCGGGAGCTTTTATGAATGAAGAAAATATTGGAACAAATGCTATGAGCGTAGTTATAAAAAGTAAGCTGCCAGTTCAAATTTCTGGAGATGATCATTTTATTAATGCATATCATAAGTGGACGTGTTCTGCGGCACCTATAAAAGATAATAAAGGAAAACTTATAGGTGTATTGAATCTTACTGGGTACATTGAATTTGTACATTCCCATACCCTTGGTATGGTTATAGCAGCGTCAAATGCTATAGAAGAAATGCTTAAAGTGGAAGAGTACAATAAGATTCAAAATATGAATTACAAGCATATAAAAAATATATTTAATTCCAGTCCTGTTGCTATAATAACCTCAGATATAAATGGTAAAATAAAAATTTGCAATAAAAAGGCACAGGATATGTTTGGCATAAGAGGAAATAAGTTAGAAACAAACAATATGGAAGATATTATAGAAAACTGGAATGATATAAAAACATCTATGTATTTAGGAGAAAGTGATTCAAAAGAAATAATTATGGTTTCACTAAGAAATAAGATTCAGTATCAAGTAACTACTAGCTCAATATACAATTGTGATGATGATAATAATATTGAGATAGTTTATGTTTTTGAAAAAGCTAAAAAGGTAAATAAAAAA
>NZ_LROR01000045.1:0-95278 GCF_001675205.1 Clostridium coskatii
ATTTTAATATACATCAAAATTCTAAACATGTAAAATACATTTTGAAAAAATTAAAAATTAATTTAAAATTTTATATTACAGGTGTGTATTTTTTCTAATACAGCTTCATTTTAATTTATAATAATATATAAAAAAGAATACAAGTAATGCTTTTCACCTTTGTTTATAACTCTACATTATTATCAACTATTTTTCAAGTAATTTATGGTATTTTTTAAATTTTTATGGTTGTTTTGCACTAAATAGCTGTTTAATTGTCAACATTTTTTATATAACAACTTTTTAAGACAGTTTTTTAAAGTTATACTATAAATTTTTAACATTAACCTTATATACTGTATTTCTCTATTAAATTTATGATTTTACCTACTGCATCCTGCACAGGACTTGCCTCCATATTGTTTATATATTCATTTCTAGAGCTATAGAGTTTAAAAACCCTATCTAAAAGTACCTGAGAAGTAAGTTCCTCTTCCTGGAGGACCATACTATATCCACTTTTTTCAAAAGAGGCTGCATTTAAAATTTGATCTCCTCTACTAGATTTTTTAGATAGTGGAATTAGCAAGTTTGGCTTTTTTAAAGCAAGTAATTCAAATATTACATTTGCACCAGCTCTAGATATAACTATATCCGCTGCATTCATTATATGCGGCAATTCTTCATTTATGTACTCAAACTGTACATATCCCTTTCTCTCTTTAAGGGACTTATCTAAATTCCCCTTTCCACATATGTGAACTATATTATAATTTTTCAAAAGCTCATTTAGTGAATTTCTAACCGTATTATTTATAAACGTAGACCCTAGACTTCCACCTATTATGAGAAGTACTGGCTTCTCATTATCAAATCCACACATTCTCCTGCCTATTATCCTACTTCCATCTAGAAGTTCCTTCCTTATAGGAGTTCCTGTTAGAACTGAGTTATTACCCTTTATGTTTTTTAAAGACTCTGGAAATGTAGCACAAATCTTAGTGCAGTAAGGTGCAGACAATCTATTTGCAAGTCCGGGAGTTATATCTGATTCATGGGCAATGACAGGTACTTTATTTATATGTGCAGCAATTACTACAGGAACTGAAACAAATCCACCTTTTGAAAACACTATGTTAGGTTTTTCCTTTCTTATTATAAGTATAGCTTGAAGTATTCCCTTTAAAACTTTAAATGGATCAGTAAAATTCTTTATATCAAAATATCTTCGAAGTTTACCACTGGATATTATATGATATTCTATTTTTTGATCTTCTATTATTTTTCTTTCAATTCCGTTTTCGGTTCCTATATACTGTATGTTATATCCTAGTTCTTTTAATCTTGGAACTAAGGCCAGATTAGGCGTAACATGTCCAGCAGAGCCTCCACCTGTAAGTATTATTTTTTTCAAGTTCTATTTCCTCCTCGTACAATTTTTCCAACTCCTAGATTTATTATAGTAATTATTTATACTTTGTACAACAATAGAAGCAATATACATATTTATTACTTAAAACTTATAAATATGTATATTAAAATTTTAGTTCAACATCGTACAAGCTACTATTTTAACATAGTTCTATTTAATTACCATTAAAAAAATAGAGTGACAACTTTAACAGTAATGTGTATAATAATAAATGAAAATCTTGCATGGAGGTCAAACTAATGGAATTAGAAAAAGAACTTATCGCTAAATTAGTAAAAATAGGATTTAACAAATATGAAGCTATGATATATTTAACTTTATTGAGAAATCAAGAAATTACAGCTTATGAAGCTAGCAAGCGATCAGGCGTTCCTCAATCAAAGGTATACGATACAGTAAAGTCGCTTTTAAATAAAAATGTAATTATTAAAAATGGCTATAACCCTTGTAAATACATAGCGTTGTCTTTAAAAGAATTCTTAGATATATATAAAAAAGATACTAAATCTACAATAAGTTATCTAGAAGATAATTTAAATAGTATAAATGATTTAGAATCCATAAATTACCTGTGGCACTTCAATGATACAGAACAAATAAAAGATAAAATTACATCTATGATAAGAAACGCAAATGAATCAATATATCTGGATATTTGGAGTAAAGATTACAATAATTTATATGATGAATTATTAGATGCTAAAAAAAGAAATATTAAAATAGTTTCCGTACTATATGGTAAAGTTGATGAAATAGGAAAAGTATTTTATCATGAAATGGATGGCATGAAAGAAGATGCTGCATTAAATGGAAGATGGCTTAGCTTAGTAATAGATCATAAAGAATGTTTGTTTTCAATATTTCAAGCCGACAACACAAGCTACTGTATATGGACCCAAAATAAGCCTTTTATGCTTGTAACTGAATGTTTTATAACTCATGATATATTTATTTCAGAAATATATTCCAAGCACAAAAAAGAACTTGATAAAGAATTTGGTCCTAATCTAAAAAGTATAAGGGATAATCTGGAAATAGGCTAACATTATCTTATTTCCAATTATCACCTTAATTATACCATGTGAATGCACTTCAACTGTTACATAACATTGCTTTGACAATTTCTTTGTTCAATTTCATCACGTTTTAAATAGCTGGATTGTTTCTAACAACTTTTTACTCATATTATTAATTTTTCTTATATTGTTAGATATCTTTTCCATACTAGCAAACTGTTCCTGCATTGAGGCGCTTACCTCTTCCGATGCTGCTGATTGCTGCTCACTAATATTAGATACATTCTCCATATTTTCAATTACTTCTATTTTACTCTTTCTCATATTATCAGTTTCATCATTTAGCAAATTGATTTGACGTATTAAATTATTAGAACAACTTATTACATCCTCAAAATTATTAATTGTACTTTTTAGCTTTACATTTGTACTTTCCGATATAGCGGTAGTATTAGCCATTTGAACTTTTACCAAATTAATTATATCATCAATTTCATTTATAGCACTTTTTATTTTTTTTGATGAATCTGAAGAATCATTAGACAATTTTCTTATTTCATCAGCCACTACTCCAAAACCTTTACCTGCATCTCCTACTTTTACAGCTTCAATAGAAGCATTCAATGACAAAAGGTTAGTTTCTTTAGATATGGACTCTATAACTTGATTAATATCTTCCAGATATTTAAATTTTTCTGTTAAATCCTTTACTTTTTCACTCATAACCCTAATGGAATTATTATTTTCCTCAAATTTTGCTTTAAGTTCTCTAGCAGCAGTTAATCCAAGTTCATTTTTATCTTTGCTTTTATTTGTTTCATTAACCATACTTCTCACATTACTATCTATATTATTTATGCTTTTTCCTAGAGAATTAACTTTTTCTAAGGTAATTGTCATATTTTTAGCTTGTTCTACACTTCCATTTGATATTTCCTCCATAGAATCTGTAACAATTTTACTTGTCTCTGTAACTTCACATATGCTTTTATCTGACTCATCGTTTTCAGTCTGTAAATTGTAAATCATTTGTTTTACATTTTTTATAAATTTTTGCTGTTTAGTAATCATGGTATTAAAACTGCCAACAAGATCACCTATTTCATCTTTAGCTTTAATATCTAGCGTTTCTCTGTAATCTCCATCAGCTAATAATTTAGTTTGCTCCTTAAATCTAAATATTGCTTTTAAAATTCTATTAATAATATATATTGAAATTAAAGAACTTATAATGATAGAAATAATAAACGAAATAATAAATCCTAAGATAAGTTTTGATAAAGGCTTTATTATTTCTATTTCAGGAATAGATAACACAAGAAGCCATCCTGTAGAACTTATTTTATCATAGACAAAATACTTGTTTTGTGAATCATAATCCTTTCCTTTAATTAATCCTTTACTTTCATTTTTAGATTTATTGGCTATACTTGTATAAGTATAATTTTTTACACTACCCATATTTACATTCTTATTTGAAGATGGCAAAAAATTTTTATTCTTATGAATAATAAAATCATTATCTGCATCAACTAAAAATACATAGTCATTTTCACCAATTTTATATTTTTGTGTAATATTCATAAGGTAGTCCAAATATAAATCCTCACCTATAACGCCTACAATTTTCCCATTAATTTTGATAGGCATCAAAATAGAAATAATACTTTTTTTGGTAGCTTCATCTATATATGGTTTTGTATACACTAGCTTATTTTCATTCACAGCTTGGCTATACCATTTTTGTTTTGTCACATCATAACCTTGTGGTGGTATCCAATTATCACTTCCAAAATATCTTTTATCACTAAGGCCAACGTAATAAGCAATAACATATTTTTGCGATTGTTGTTTCATATGTAAATAATCTTTCATATTGGTTGCATCAAAATTATTATAAAACTGTATATCTTCAGCCATTTGTTCTATAGCTTTTCCTTGACCTTCAATCCAATTATTTATATTATTAGAAACATTGCTACATGATATAGAAGCCTTTTGATTAAATTGGTCGTATAATATCTTTTCGCATACATTAAAGCTTATGACAGAACTTAGTAGTAAACAAATAAAGTACACTATAATAATTATAGCAGTTCCCTTAAATTTTAAAGAATTTAACTTAATTTTCAAAATTCATATCCCCTCTATAAACAATAGGAACATTTCTTTTGGTATACTAAAATTGTATAATTATAGCCCCAATGTAGAAATGTTCCCAAAAATTGTATCCTAGTAGTTCAATTTTAAATTTGATTTTGAAATTCCTAAAAGTACACATATATTTAGAAAAATGAACTCATAGGAATGTGAAAAATATAAAAGATGTGTTTAAATTTCATTTAAATAAGCCTTTTATCCAAAAGATTTTTTATACGTTGTTATGCCTATATGCTAGCACATAATACTCTATCTGTTGATTTTATTGTTGTTCCACTTTTTCCATTTAACGCATCTTTTGTTTTATCAAGTGATGCTATTATAGCTTTTCTTCCTTCTTTAGAAGAAACAAACTTCATGGTAGCTTTAACTTTAGGCAGCATACTTCCAGGAGCAAATTGGCTTTCTTCTATATATTTTTTTCCTTCTTCTATTGTCATCGTATCTAAATCAATTTGATTTGGTTTGCCAAAATTAATTGCAATTTTGTCTACTGCTGTTAAAATCATAAGTACATCTGCATCCAAATCTTCTGCAAGTTTTTCTGCAGCAAAATCTTTATCTATAACTGCTGCTACTCCTTCTAGTTCATCATTTCTATTTTTAACTACAGGTACTCCACCGCCACCAACGGTAATTAATACTTGTCCATCGTTAAATAACTTTTTAATAGTACTAATCTCTACTATTTCCTTAGGTTGTGGCGATGCTACAACTCTTCTATAGCCTCTTCCTGCATCTTCCTTCATCTTATATCCTTTTTCACTAACAATTTTTTCAGCTTCTTCTTTAGTATAGAAAGGTCCAATTGGTTTTGTTGGATTTTTAAATCCTTCGTCATCTTTATCCACAACAACTTGAGTAACTACAGAAGTAACTGGTTTACTTATACCTCTCTTTACCAATTCACATCTTAGTGCCTGTTGAATATGATATCCTATCATTCCCTGACTCATGGCTCCACATACATCAAAAGGCATAGCTGGTGTTACTTTACTAGCATATTCATTTTGTATAACTATTCTCCCAACTTGTGGCCCATTACCATGGACAATTACAATCTGATGTCCTTCTTCAATCATATCTGCTAAATAAACTGCTGTCTTTTTTATTACATCCAATTGTGCTTCAGCTGTAGCTGGTGCTCCTTCTTTTTGCAGTGCATTTCCGCCTAAAGCTACTACTATTTTCATTATTACTCCTCCTAAATCAAAATATATTTAACAATACGTCTCTTTATTTATCAACTTATTGACAATTTACCTGTTGCTAGCATAACTACTGCAACTATTCCTGCTACTAAGAAAATTAGTGCTATCACTTTCTCATATGATAAGAAAATATAATCTTTCTTCTTATTACTATTGTTCTCTTTGCTGGCAATTGTAAATGCAACTATGCCAATAGCAAAAAGTATAGTTTCTAACAAAACGTATTTTAACCCTGCTGCATATACTAACCATGCTGTGTATATAGTTGCAACTGATGCAATTATAATATTTTTAGTTCTTCCATTTTCTTCTTTACTCATTAATTCAAATTTTAGCCCAAACAGTGCACTAAGAAAATAAGGAATTAATATAGCTCCACTTGCTATTGAATATAGTATTTGATAGGTACTACTAGAAAACAGTGTTAGTATAAGTGAAATTTCTACTAATATATTAGTAATCCATAAAGAATTTACTGCTGATCCATTTTTATTTTCTTTAGCAAATACTTTCGGGAACATACCATCTTTTGCAGCTATATACGGAATTTCTGCTGCCAAAAGAGTCCAACCTAAAGTTGCTCCTAACAAAGAAATTACCAATCCTAAATTTATTACGATTGCTCCCCACTTTCCAACAACACTTTCAAGTACATATGCCATTGATGGAGTGTCTAAAGCAGAAAGGCGAGCCCTATTCATTATTCCTAAAGATAATAGTGTTATTAAAATATATATGACTAATGTTCCAACCAAGCCTATTACTGTAGCTTTTCCTACATCACTTCTTCTTTTAGCTCTACCTGAAACAACTACAGCTCCTTCAATTCCTATAAAAACCCATAATGTTACTAACATGGTACTTTTAACTTGAGCTACAACTCCCCCTAGGCTAGGAGTAGAACCACCCCAAAAATCTAAGGTAAATATATTAACTTTAAACATTATGATAGCTATAATTATAAATAGGAATATTGGCACTAACTTTGCAATTGTAGTGATAACATTTACTATAGCAGCTTGTTTTACTCCTTTTAATATCAAACCTTGAATAAGCCACAACATAATAGATGCACAAACAACAGATGCTAAATTATTTCCTTTTCCGAATACAGGAAAAAAGTATCCAACAGCTCCAAACATCATTACCAAATAAGATACATTACCAATTAATGCACTTAACCAATATCCCCAAGCTGAATTAAATCCCATGTAATCTCCAAAACCAGCTTTAGCATAACTATATATACCACCATTTAAATCTGGTCTTTTCATTGAAAGATTTTGATATACAAAAGCTAATGCTATCATACCAATTCCAGTAATTAACCATCCTATAATAATTGCACCTGCACTAGCTCCTTTTGCCATATCACCTGGTAGCGAAAACGCTCCTCCACCAATCATTGAGCCGATAACTAATGCTATAAGTGAAAATAACCCCAATTTATTATTTTCTGACAATTCATTATCTTCTACTAGTTTATTATCTTCCACAAATAAAACCTCCTAATTGTTTTATGAACTATATTGTTATTTTTATAACAATATAGTTCATAAACTATTTTATTAATCTCCTAAAGTAGCAACCATGACAGCTTTTATTGTGTGCATTCTATTTTCTGCTTCATCAAATACTACAGAATATTTACTTTCAAATACTTCATCTGTAACTTCCATTTCATTTAAACCAAATTTATCATGTATTTGTTTTCCAACTTTAGTTTTTAAATCATGAAATGCAGGAAGGCAATGTTCAAATATAACTTTTTCATTTCCTGTCATCTTTATCATATCCATGTTAATCTGATAAGGTTTCAATAGTTTTATTCTCTGTTCCCAAACTTCATCAGGTTCACCCATTGATACCCAAACATCAGTATAAAGGACATCTGCACCTTTTACACCTTTAGCAACATCATCAGTTATTGTTATTTTAGCTCCGCTCTTTGCAGCTTCTTCTTTGCATTTATTTACTAATTCTTCTTTTGGGAATAATTCTTTTGGTGTTACTATTCTAAAATCCATTCCCATTTTAGAAGCACCAATCATAAGTGCATTTGCAACGTTATTTCTTCCATCACCAGAATAAACAAATGTCATCTTATTATATGGCTTATTTAAATGTTCACTAGCTGTTAAAAAGTCAGCTAAAACTTGTGTTGGATGATCTGCGTCTGTCAATCCATTCCAAACTGGAACTCCTGAATATTTTGCTAAATCTTCAACAGTTTCTTGTGCATATCCTCTGTATTCTATACCATCAAACATCTTTCCTAAAACTCTTGCAGTATCTGCAGCGGACTCTTTCTTTCCCATTTGACTTCCTGTTGGTCCAAGATAAGTAACATGAGCTCCTTGATCCTGTGCAGCAACCTGAAATGAACATCTTGTTCTTGTAGAATCTTTTTCAAATAAAAGAACTACATTTTTTCCCTTTAACTTTTGTTCTTCATTTCCTAGGTATTTAGCTCTCTTTAAATCTCTAGCAAGATCAAGCATAAAGTTTATTTCTTTCTGTGAAAAGTCCATTAATGTTAAAAAGCTTCTATTTCTTAAATTAAATCCCATGTCAATTTCTCCTTATTCGGTAATTGTTTTAAATTTTATTTTCTAATTTGTTATAACTTATCTTGTTATACTATATTAACTATTGAAATTATAAATTTTCTCTCCAAAGTGGCATACTCATACATCTTGGGCCGCCTCTTCCTCTTGACAACTCTGATGATGGCATAATATTAAGTTTTACTCCATACTCTTCAAGCAGCTTATTTGTAACATGATTTCTAGAATAAACTACTACTTCACCTGGGGCAATAGCTAATGTATTGGAACCATCATTCCACTGTTCTCTTGCAGCATGTATTTTGTCACCACCGCCACATCTTATTAACGTAATCTTTCTTCCAAGATATTTTTCCAATACTTCTTCTAATTCAATATTTTGTTTTACTACTTTTAATCCACTTGAACTATCTTTATCTTTTGTTATTTCATAAACAACCAAAGGTCCTTCAATTTCAGGATGAACAGTAAACTTATCATAATCAACCATAGTGAACACAGTATCTAAATGCATAAATGCCCTCGATACAGGAATCTGGAATGCTAAAATTGTCTTAAAGCTATTTCCTTTACAGAACAATTTTCTACAAACTTTTTCTATTGAAGCAGAATCAGTTCTCTGAGAAATTCCAATAGCCAAAGTTTCCTTATTTAATATTAATTCGTCTCCACCTTCAATAGATGTATTTTCGTCTCTATCAAACCAAAGTGGTATATTACAATCCTTAAATCTAGGATGATATCTAAATATATATTTAGCAAATATAGTTTCTCTATTTCTAGTTTCTGTTCTCATATGGTTTAATGTAATACCATTTCCTATAGTTGCAAATGGATCTCTTGTAAAATATAGATTTGGCATTGGGTCACATATAAATGGATATGAATCATTTACTTGATCATATAAGGAAAACCTCTTATAATCTTTGAGCTCTTCTTTTCTAACTCCTGCCATCATTTTATCAATCATATCTTTATTAGATAATCTTAAAAAATACTCTGTAAGCGCCTCTTTTAATGCAGGGCTTTCTACTTTAGCTTCATCTATAAATTCGCTAATAAAATTAAGTTTAGTATCTGTGTCATATAGAGATTCTGCTGCCAAATTCTCCAAGTAAAGAACTTCAACACCTTTATTTCTTAATATATCAGCAAATGCATCATGTTCCTGCTGGGCTATTTTCAAGTAAGGAATATCATCAAATAATAGCCTATTTAATAATTCTGGAGTAAGATTTTCTATCTCTTGGCCTGGTCTATGCAATAAAACTGTTTTTAATTTTCCTATTTCTGAAGTAACATTTAAAGCTGTTTTTGAAGTTCCGCCTTCAGAATTAACTTCTGAATCTTTTCTTAAAACTTTAGTTTCCATCTTAATTTTTCCTCCCATCTAATATTTGGATAACTCAACATTACTTAATTTCAAAGTATGTATATTAAAGTCTCATTTAATAATGCTATAGTACTAATCGCATTAGTAACCATCTAGGTGGTTACTACGGTTATTATTGTATGTTAATAAGATAACGTTGTCAATCCTTATTTTTCTATTTTTTTTGATTTTTTGACATACTTATACATGTATTTGAATGTTTATTATTCATAAAAATGACATTTATTATTCCTACTGGATTTTCATATGCATATTTTTTATAAATATTCAAAAAATTTTTTATAAAAAAATAAAATTTAGGAAGATAATCTTAAGATATCCTCCTAAATTTTATTTTAGAAATTATACATATTTTAATAATTTAAAGTACTATGCTTAATTCCATATAAAAAGTAAATTGCTAAACCAACTATTGTCCAAATTAGAAACCTCATCCATGTTAAAGGTTGTAAACCAGCCATTAAATACAAACAAAAAGCTACTGTTAAAATTGGTGTAAATGGAACTCCTGGACATCTAAACTTTCTCTCAGCGTTTGGCATTGTTTTTCTCAAAATTATTACACCTATAGATACCATAACAAATGCAGATAATGTCCCTATATTACATAAATCCATAAGTATATTGAATGGCAAAAAACCTGAAAGTATTCCCGTTATAATACCTGTAAGTATTGTACATATACCTGGTATCCCATTTCTACTTGTTATCTTAGAAAATGCACTAGGAATTAATCCATCTCTTGACATAGTCATAAATATTCTAATTTGACCGTATAATGTTACAAGTAATGTTGAAACCATACCTACCACAGCTCCTACACTAACTAATACAGATCCCCAATTAATTCCTATTTGTGCTAATGAAAAAGGGAGCGCATTGTTTACATCTATTTTCATAAATGGAACTATTCCAGTCAATACTAAGGAAATAGCCAAATATAATATAACAATTACTGTCATACAAATCATAAGTCCAATTGGAACATCTCTTTTAGGATTAATACTTTCCTCTGCAGAAGTTGAAACTGTATCAAAACCTATATAAGCAAAGAATATAACAGAAGAAGCTGTCATTATTCCTTTTAATCCAAATGGCGCAAATGGATGATAATTTTTTACATTTATATGTGGTACACCTAATGCTATAAAAATAACGATTACAGCAATTTTAATAATTACAGTAATATTATTTATTTTACTACTCTCTGAAACACCTTTATACAACACATATGTTATAAAAATAATAAGAAGTACAGATGGCAAATCAATTATGCCACCTGACAGAAGAGATTTGGTAATACTATCGGGCAAATATATATTGTATAATTTTAAAATTCCTACAAATACTGAGGACCATCCTGACGCTACTATAGCTGCAGATACTAGGTACTCAAGTATTAAATTCCACCCTACAATCCATGCTATTATTTCTCCAAAGGCAACGTAACAATAAGAATATGTACTTCCTGAAACCGGAAACATAGTAGCAAGTTCTGCATAAGTAAGTGCACATAAAGTACTAGTTATTGCTGCGATTAAGTAGGAAATTACAACTGCTGGTCCTGCCATATGCGCCCCTTGTCCAGTTACGACAAATATTCCAGTTCCAATTACTGCTCCAAGTCCAAGCGCTGCTATATCAATAGCATTTAATTTTCTTTTTAATCCATTGGCTTCTACAGAATTTTCAAGATTATTTACATTTCTTTTTCGAAATAAGCCCATAAAATATCCATAACTTTTACTGGAATTTCTAAAATCGTTTTCACTTCTTTTTTTAATAAAGTTCACAGAATACTCCTCCTAATTATTGATAATATTAAAATATTCATATTATGGCTACCTACTGTAACACTCTTACTATATTTGAACATTACCAATATACAACTATTCTGTAAAATATGATAACCACTACAGTAGTTATCATATTTTACAGAATAATTATACCTTACAGAGCATTTTTTAGCAAATATTTTAAAAATTACTATGATAAAAGTCAAAAAAAGTCTTATTTTATGAATTGAGCTTTCTAAGAAATATTATTGATTAGAAATCATGTTTTTAATTTTTTTAGCCAAACTCAAGGCTGCTTTTTCATCTGTTGTTATTACAAATAATGTATTATTGCCAGCTACAGTGCCAATAACCCCGCTGAAAG
This sequence comes from Clostridium coskatii, assembly GCF_001675205.1. Taxonomy (NCBI): domain Bacteria; kingdom Bacillati; phylum Bacillota; class Clostridia; order Eubacteriales; family Clostridiaceae; genus Clostridium; species Clostridium coskatii. The sequence continues at coordinate 11,919 of NZ_LROR01000045.1, forward strand.
CTAAAGAGTCTGCAGCTTCTGCTGCTGCCTTGGCTGAACCAGATAAAGTTTTTATTACAACAAAATTTTTCATAGTTTGTACATCAATAATTGTTTGTGAAAATATAGCTACTATTTTATCAGGAAATAGTTTTCCTGTATGCCTTACAACAGAATATTTCGATTTCCCATTTTGGCCCACTACTTTTGTAATTTTTAATTTCTTTATATCTCTTGACACAGTGGCTTGAGTTACTTCTATTCCCGCACTCTTAAGCTCTTCTACTAACTCCTCCTGTGTTTCTATATCCTTTGAATTAATAATTTCAAGTATTTTTGTATGTCTCTCAGTTTTCATATATAATCTCTCCATTTATCAATTTTAAAAATATAAATCAAGCTTTATTTCTACTTCATGCTAATCTAAAATCTTTCAATATAAGCTGTATATTCCTATTCCCTTTATACTCATTAGCAGAAGGCAAATATATAAAATCCATTTTTAGATTTTTAAAATCATTATTTAAAATTTTATAGGCTGCCCCACTTCCATAAGCTTTAAATATCAATTGTCTAAACTTTTCGCCTCCATCAAAAGACAGTGCATCAATTTTGTTTAAACTATTTTTCAGCCTGCAGAATAGTTTTAAAGTATTTTTGTCCTTGCCTATGAAATAAACCCTAAATACATCCACATTTTTTTCTCCAAATACAGGTGTAGAATTTCCTTTGCCAAAAGGCTCTAATCTCTTTATATCTTCTATCATTTTAAAAGATATGCTATTTAAGGGAACCTGTTTATCTATTCTAATCTTAGGTATTATATCCTTATCTGTAAGTTTGCAATTTTTATTTAATCTATCTCTAAGCTTATCTATATTTTCTTCTTCTATAGACAACCCTGCTGCCAAAGGATGACCTCCAAATTGGAACATTAACTCCTTGCATTTTACAAGTTCTTCAAACATATTATAGCCTTCAATAGATCTACCTGAGCCTTTAGAAAAGTCTTTTCCATTAGTTATTACAATAGATGGTACATTATATCTTTCTTTAAGCCTTCCTGCAACTATTCCTGCTATACTTTCATGTACTCCTTTTTCATATACCACAAGTACTTTGTCCTTTTTCAAATCTGACTTTTCAACTTTATCTATTATTTTATTTAAACTGTTAATCGTCATATCCTGCCTATGAATATTTAATTCATGAAGTTTTTTGGCAAGTTCATGTGCCCTGTCCGGATCTTTGCAAAGTAAAAGTTCCAGTGCTAAAGCTGCACTTTCAAGTCTTCCCGTAGCATTTATACAAGGTCCTATTACAAATCCTATATGATAAGAATTCAAGGTTTTATCTTCTAATGAGGTCTCTTTTATAAGTTCCCTTATTCCTAAATTTTCTGTGTTATTTAACATTTCAAGTCCTTTTTTAGCTATAACTCTATTTTCACCTATGAGATCCACCACATCACATATAGTTCCAATAGCTGCATACTCGATAAATTTAAGTGCCTCTTCCTTTTTTATATTAAATTTATCATAAAGCACCTGAATAAATTTAAAGGCAACCCCTGCTCCACAAAGTTTTTTAAAAGGATATTTGCAGTCTTCCTGTTTTGGGTCAATAACAGCATCTGCTTCAGGAATTAAGAATTTTCTTTTCCCATCTTCATCATCTGAAAAAGGTATATCATGATGGTCAGTTATGACTACCTGCATATTTAATTCCATAGCCCTTTTAATTTGCTCTAGTGCCGAAATTCCATTGTCACAAGTTATTATAAGCTGAATTCCATCTTCTTTGAGTTTTTCTATACTATGAATATTTATTCCATAGCCTTCTGTAATTCTGTCTGGAATATGATATTTTACCATAGCACCACACCTTAAAAGTCCACAGTATAATATATAGGTGCTCATTACTCCATCTACATCATAGTCTCCATATACTGCTATATTTTTTTTCTCTTTTATAGCACTATATATTATATCCACACCACTTTCCATATCTTTCATGAGCAGCGGATTCTGGAGATCTCTCATAGAGGGATTTATAAAACTTTTTATCTCTCCCTGTGTTTCTATTTCCCTATTTACAAGAATTGAAGCTACAACTTCACTTATTCCTGCCATTTTGGCAATAGCTTTTACATCTTTTTTACACCTTTTTAACATCCACCTTGCCTGCAATAACAACACCCCCTTTTTTAGTAATCAATTCACAATTTGTGAATTAATTTAGTTTCCAGTTAAAATCTGTATAGAGGGTTTAACCATAACCTTGTTTGCAACTTCAATTATATCTTCTTCCCGAACATCATCTAAATTATATATATTTGAATAACCATCATACCTGCACCCTCTTTGCATAAGTTCAGAAGTAACAACTTCTTTACAAAATTCAATGGATCTTTCAAATTTTATTTCTCTTTTTAAATTTATACTTTTACTTAAAGCCTTTATTTTAGTCCCAGTAAAGTACCCTTTTAAACATTTCAATCTGTCTATTGTGTCTGAAGTTATAGAAATCGCTCTTTTTACACTTTCAAAAGAAGTGCCCATATTTATAGAAAGAAGTTTTATTCCCCTTTCATTTTTTATGCTGCTTCTAACCTCATAGGCCAGTGCGTTTTCTGTCCTTATCTTATTAAAAAGAATACTATCTGTGCCCTGTCCAAAAGCAGCATTAAGAAGAAGCAGCGCTTTGAATTCCTTATGATTTAATTTTTGTATATCAAATATATATTGAATTTTAGCTCCAGTTATACCTGGTACAATTTCTTCAAACACTCCATTTCTCACTGCTTCGCACAAACTTTTTTCATGCACATATTTTTTTAAATCACTTTTCCATAATCCAAAATACGTGCTTATTATGTCCCTTATAAAGCTAATATTTAAAGGCGAACATACACAAATGGTACAATTTTCAGGAAAATAAAAATCATCATAAAAACTTTTTATTTCATCCAAAGTAATTGATTCTATGCTGCTTCTATTGCCTACTATAAGTTCTCTTATCCTCCTTTTTTTAAAGGAATTTCTAAAAAGAGTACTCTCACAATGCCTATACATATCGTCTTCCCATTCTTTAACTTCCTGAAGTATTACATTTATCTCTTCCCTAAAACCTTTAGTTGAAAAAAGAGGATTCAAGAGCAGGTCGCTGTAAAGTTCAACTGCTCTTTCCAAATCCTCTGAGAGACATGTACCATAATAAATTGTGTAGGGATAATTTGTCATAGCATTTTCAAATCCAAATATACCTTCAAGTTCAGAATTTATCTGATTTTCACTTCTATTTTTACTTCCCTTAGATATAAGGTGTTCTACTGCATGAGCTGTACCTAAATGAAATTTTTTTTCTTCTTCCAGTGCCCCTGCATTAAAACCTATACAGAGGGAAGTTACTTTTCCTTCTCTATATTCATATAACAATTTCAACCCATTATCCAGCATATATTCTTGCAAGTTTTGCCTCCATATGTATTTCATATTTTCTATTTACATTATAATACTGTCAAACTAAATTAAAAAGCATATCTTTCTTTAATTTTTCCACAGTCCTCTTATCTGCCAAATTTTCTAAAACTTTAAAAGCAAAATGCATGGCAGTAGCAGGACCTCTACTTGTTATAATATTTCCATCTTGAACCACTACATCCTCACTATAGCTTACAGGTGCTATATCATTTTCATATCCTGGATAGGAAGTTACCTTTTTATTCTCAATAATACCTGCCTTTTTTAATACTATAGGTCCTGCACAAATAGCACCTACTATCTTGTTAGAATTATTGAAGTCTTTTACAACTTGTATAACCTCAGGGTTATCCCTCAAATTAGCTGCTCCAGGCATTCCACCAGGTATTATTAAAGCATCATATTTATCAGTATTTGTTTTTTCTAATAAGCTGTTAGCTTTTACATGTATCTCATGGGTACCCATTACATCATCTTCAGAATTTATAGAACAAGTTATACAGTGTACCCCTCCTCTTCTCAAAACATCTACACAAGTTAAAGCCTCTACTTCTTCAAAACCTCTTGCAAGTAAAACTATAGCCTTTTTCATAACACAACCACCTCAAATAAATTATAACACAGTATTAAATTTATAATTATACATGTAAAATCATAAAAATAATTTCATAAAGTCATCATTAGTTAGTTTTAAAATATATTTTGACACATCATTTTTTTCTATAATATTTTTTATATCTTCAATATTAAACTTTTTATCAATAAATAGATCTTCCATTTCCTTTATAGGATTTTCCTCAAAGAAGTCGCCCTCTACTTTAAATTCTTTCATTATTCCATCAATTACATTTACCTTTACACATATACTTCCTGCATCAAATCTCATTTCTTTATTATAATTAAACTTAGGAGATTTTCCAAAATTCCATTCCCAGGTGCCATATTTATTGTTAACAAGTTCATTTATATTTTTCGTATCTTCTTCACTTAAAACATAAGTTTTAGGATTTTCTTTTCTGCTTTCAAAAAAGCATTGAATTAACATATCTTTAAATTTTATAAGAGATAATCCTTTATCAATATGTTCACTTATATTTGTAACTCTGCTTTTTACCGATTTGATTCCCTTAGATTCAAATTTTTCTTTTTTTACTTTTAATGCCTTTGACAATATAGTTAAATCACTTGAAAATAAAATAGTTCCATGATGCAATAACTTTTCCTTATGAAAATACTGTGAATTACCAGAAAACTTTTTTCCATCTATTAAAATGTCATTTCTGCCGCTGAAAGTTGCTTTAACTCCCAGCTTATTTAGACAGGATACTACTGGCAGTGAAAAGAAAGAGAAATCGTTTTTATGCAGTTTGGATTTATTTTTTATTATAGTAAAATTCAAATTGCCAAGATCATGGTATACTGCACCTCCACCAGACAATCTTCTCACAACTTTAATATTGTTTTTATCTACATATTCCAGATCTAATTCTTCATAAGTATTTTGATTTTTGCCAACTACTATAACTGGTTCATTCTGCCACAATATTAATATATCTTCCCCTAAATCTTTATATTTCACAAAATATTCCTCAAGGGCAAGGTTAAAATATGGATTATTTGAGTTATTAACAACGTTTATCATTATTTTTTCTCCTTTTCGCATATGTAATACATAATGATTTCTAGATTGAAAATTAATTTATTCTCCGAATATTTTTACAACCTTTAGCCAGTTAAATATTTTGATAAATCTAAGTAAAAAATTCTAAGTTTTTTACAAATTTTTTACTAAGGCTTATATGCAAAATATTTAAATGTGCTTCATTATTGTAAAAATATTTCTAAGCATAAATTTACTATTAAATAGAATACCTATTTAATAGTTTTTTACTATAACTCAATTATACTATATATAGTTTATTATTAAAAAGTTGAGTATTTAATATCTTTATCTTATTTATTTTAAAACTCACAGAAAAGAGTCATACTTTAAAAGAACCAGTTATGTTAGTTCTTTTAAAGTATGACTCTCTTTAAATTTGGCAGTTTAAAAATTTTGCAAAGCAATATTTTCAATTAATAGTTAAGAATGAAGAATTAATAGTTAATGTGGATTTTTTTCGTTACACTACAAAAAATCTTTGATTAAGATTTTCACCATTCGTTTTGCTAAAGCAAAACATTACTAAGAGCTGACTTATATAAATTTAAAGATTTTTTGCGATAGCTAAAAATCATCCTTCACTATTAATTTTTCATTATTAATTCTTAACTTGCGAAGCTTTGCTTCGCATTATTTTTATATTAAGTTAATTTCATGTGCGAAAGTTGAGTATTTAATAAACTTTTTTAACCTTATCATCCATAACTATGAGCATAATGCTTTTTCCCCTTCCTGCTCTATTCTGAAGAACTACATCTTTTACATTTATCTGCTCTTTGTTTCCTTTTTCAGAAATTAGATTTAGCTTATAATCTTTACTATCATTACCATCTATAAGAAAACAATATGCTACCTTATCATCTTCCTTTAAACTTATAGCTGTAACACCTGCAGCTAATTTTCCCATAGTATTTACGGTATTTGCTTTAAACTTTATTCCCATCCCTCTTTCAGTTATTAAAAATATTTCTATTTCTTCCTTGTCACTGTATTCTACATTTACAAGAGAATCTTTTTTATCCTTAAATTTATAAGCAGTAGAACATCCAGCAATCTGCTTAAATTCCATTAATGCGGTCTTTTTTACCATACCATATTGGGTAAAAAAGTATACATATCCACAATCAAAGTCTTCCACAGAAATTATCTTTAATATGTTACCTACGTCTATATTCTTCATAAGTACCTTAATATCTATGCCACTATTATCTACGTTCTGAAGCATAAAAGCAGGTATAGAAAGAACTTCTCCATCTAATGTAAATATCAATATGTAACTTGAAGAATTGGTAAACACACTTTTAGAAGATTTTCCTGAATTTAAAACTTTAATTATTCCAGACTTATTTATGTTTATGTAAAACTCTTTATATTCTGGTTCTGTTGAAAAATCCATCTTTACCGCAAAATCTTCCCCTTGTAATGTAACAAGTGGTGTAGTAACTATATTTCTATCTTCTAAATTAATTTCTGGACTTCTTACTGTAAACTCAAGTCCGGACTTAGTTTCTACTTTTATAAATTCTACATTTGCACTTCTATCAACAAGTTCTACCCCTATAAGTTTTTCCCCATTTTTTAATTTCAATGCCATAAGTTTTGTATAATTTGTGACGAATGACTCAATTCCTGTTCTCTTTATTCCACCAATGCTAGTAAAAAACACAAAATCCTTTTGCAAATTAAAATCTTTTATACTATATACTGCAGTTATATGATTTTTTTCTAAATCAATTCCCTTTATTAAATTATCCAGCTTTTCTCCTTTTTCCTTCCACTTAAACTCAGGGATATCCATTCCTCTAATCCTATACATATCACCGGAATCTGTAAAGAACATAAGGGTATCTTTTGTGCTGGAATTTATGAAATACTCGTTAAAATCTCCTTCTCTATATTCTATGTCTTCAACTTTTCCACTAGAGCGATTATAACTTTTTAAAGAGGTCCTCTTTATATATCCCTCTTTTGACATAGTAATAACTATATCTTCATCTATTATAATTTCATCTACATCTATTTTTGCCTTCTCATCTTCTTCAACAATAGCAGTTCTTCTATCGTCTCCATATTTTTCTCCAACTTCAATAAGTTCTTTTTTTATAACTTTCAGAATTTCCTTCTCACTTTCCAATATTTTAGTAAGTTTTTTTATAACTTTCAAAAGTTTTTCATGTTCTTTTTCAAAAGAATCTATTTCAAGTCCAGTGAGCCTGTACAGCATAAGCTCCAGTATAGCCTCCGCCTGGGGGTATGTAAAATCAAACTGTTCCATAAGGTTTGAAGCCGCATCTTTTTTCGATTTAGAACTTCTAATAGTCTTTATAATTTCATCCATTATTCCCAGAGCTTTTATAAATCCCTCTACAATATGAAATCTCTTTTTTGCTTCTTCCAATTCCCTTTTAGTTCTCTTTGTTATGATTTCTTTTTGGTATTCCACATAATATTTCAATATGAGTTTTAATCCCATAGTTATTGGCTTTCCATCTCCTAATGCTACCATGTTAAAAGATATATTGCATTGAAGGTCCGTTTTCTTCAGTAAATATTTTAAAATCTTCTGAGCCAATTTCATATCTGTAGATTTTTTAAATTCTATTACTGCTCTTATACCACTTCTATCAGATTCATCTCTTATGTCTGATATAGGCTCTAGTGCCCTTGCATACCTTTTGTCTGCAGTCATTTCAGAAATTACCTGAAGTAATTTTGCCTTACTCCTTCTATAAGGAAACTCTGTAATAACTATTCCAAGTCTTCCGCTGTCCAATTTCTCTATGGAAGTCTTGGCCCTTAATGTAACTTTTCCTTCTCCTGTTTCATAGGCTGAAATCATAGATTTTTTACCTATAATTATTCCTCCTGTAGGTAAATCCGGTCCCTTTATGTAATTCATAAGTCCTTCTACAGTTATATCTCTATTATCAATATATGCTACAGTAGCATCTATTACTTCTCTCAAATTATGTGGGGGTATGTTAGTGGCAAGACCTACAGCTATTCCAAAAGCTCCATTTACAAGTAAGTTGGGATATCTTGCAGGAAGAACTTCCGGTTCCTTTTCAGATCCAGAATAATTATCCACCATATTTACTACACCTTTTTCTATATCTCTTATCATTTCCATAGCAATAGGTGTAAGTCTTGCTTCTGTATAACGCATGGCGGCTGCACTATCTCCATCCTGACTTCCCCAATTTCCATGACCATCTATAATTGGCATCCTAGTTGTAAAATCCTGGGCTAGTATTACCATGGCGTCATATACAGAAGTATCTCCATGAGGATGATATTTTCCAAGAATGTCTCCTACTATCCTGGCAGACTTATAATATGGTTTGTCTGGAAACGCCTTTAACATATATGACCCATATATTATTCTTCTATGTACAGGTTTTAACCCATCTCTGACATCAGGAAGTGCCCTGTCCTTTGCAACTTCTACTGCATAAGGAAGATAATTGTCCGGCATAGCTTCTTCTATAGGAATTTTTATTATATTGTTATCTTTTGGAATTACTGTGTTCTTAACCAAATCCATTTCCTCCGATTCTTTCACTTTAGGCTATAGGTTATCTAATAAACTTTCATTAACTGTGAATTATGCATTATCTAAAATTGTGCATATTTATACATATATCTTTTCCTAGGTGCAACTACATCTCCCATTAAAAGTGATACCATCTTTTCAGCTTTAGCAGCATCATCTATAGTTATTTGCTGCAGTGTTCTCGTTTCAGGATTTAAAGTAGTTTCCCAAAGCTGGTCTGGATTCATTTCACCAAGTCCTTTGTATCTCTGTACAAGCACACCTTTTCCTATTTTCTTTTTTGCATCTGGCAGTGTCTCATCACTATAAGCATACTTAATTACCTCTTTACCTTTATTCTGCTTATATACTTTATAAAGAGGTGGAAGTGCTATATAAAGGTGCCCATTTGAAATAAGCTGTCTCATATATCTATATATATAGGTCATCCAAAGGGACCTTATATGATATCCATCTACATCTGCATCACTTAAAATTATAATTTTATCATATCTCAAATCACTTTCATTATAATTTTCAAGTATTCCAGTACCTATAGCAGTATTAAATATCTTAAGTTCTTCACTTCCAAGTACGTTTTCAAGCTTCTGTTTTTCCGTATTCATAATTTTACCCTTAGAAGGCATTATAGTCTGAAATCTTCTATCTCTAGCCTGTTTTGCAGAGCCTCCAGCAGAATCACCTTCAACTACTATAAATTCACATTTTGAAGAATCCTTTAATGTGCATACGGCAACTTTTCCTGCAAGAGGGGCCGCACCTTTACCTATCTTTTTCTTTTCCGCATCATTTATCTTTTTTATCTTCTCTCTTCTTGCTGCAGCATGAAGAGCATTATTTATTATAGCAGATGCTATCTCTTTATTATCTTCTATCCATTCTGAAAGCTTTGTATAGGCAAGATCATTCATCATAGTATAGGCTTCCGTATTTCCAAGCTTTGTCTTTGTTTGACCTTCAAATATAGGATTAGTTATTTTTATCTTAACTATAGCTGTCATCCCTTCTCTTAAGTCATCCCCTTCAAATTCTTTATCTTTTTCTTTGAGCAAATTTAATTTTTTAGCCCACTCTTTGAAAGCCCTGGTCATACCTGTTTTAAATCCACTTTCATGAGTTCCCGATTCTGTAGTAGGAATATTATTTACATAACTTGCTATATGGTAGGTAGTAGAATCCGTAAACTGCATGCACACCTCTCCATGCATACTTAAATCATTTATCTTTCTTTCTCCTTCAAATAATATTGGATCTTTATGAATAGGTGTTTTACTCTCATTTAAATAATCTATAAAATCTAGAAGTCCCCTTTCTGAATGGTACTCCCTTTCTATGCTTTCTTTTCCCGTATTATCAATTAATTTTAAAGTTATACCTTTATTTTGGAAGGCTAACTCTTTTAACCTTTCATCTATTATATCAATTTTAAAATCAGTTGTGGAAAATACCGTATTATCAGGCATAAATGTTACTTTTGTACCAGTATCACTTGTATCTCCTATTACTTTAATAGGTGTTACTGGTGTACCTGGCATATTTTTCTTTAGTGACTTATCATAGGCATATTCAAATCTCTGCTTATATATATGTCCATTTTGCTTGACTTCTACTTCCATCCAAGTAGACAGAGCATTCACTACTGCTGCCCCTACACCATGAAGACCTCCTGAAGTCTTGTACACTGAATTATTGAATTTTCCTCCTGTATGAAGTTCGGTAAACACCATTTCCACTCCATTTTTTTTCTTTACAGGATGAATTCCAGTAGGTATTCCTCTTCCATTATCCTGCACAGACACGCTGCCATCCTTGTTTAAGGTAACATATGACCTATCTCCAAATCCATTGGAAATTTCATCTATAGCATTGTCCAAAAGCTCCCATATGCAATGATGGAGACCTTTACTGCCAGTTGATCCTATGTACATTCCCGGTCTAACACGTACTGGTTCAAGTTTCTCCAATGAAGTTAAGGAGTTTACATCATAGACATTTCTTTCTTTGCCCTCCATAAAATTTCCCCTTTCAAATATTTATATTCATAATTAATAATTCTACATTTCCATCATATTTACGAAAAAAAACCTTCTCAAAAAAGAAGGTAGCTAACTTCAAAATTATTATATAAGTAATATTTAAATTATGCAAATTTATTTTCAAAAAATGTCATATAAATTTCATTCTACTGGAATTTTAAGAGTAACTTGCCCTCCTCCTGTAATAGGTGAATTACCAATATGGATCTCTCCTTTATGCTGTTTTAAGATAGAACAGGCAATAAATAATCCCATACCATAATGTGTTTTAGACGTTCTGCTATTATCACCCATATAGAATTGTCCTGTAGCAAATTTAATGTCTCTATTTGAAAAGCCTTTACCACTATCAGTAATAGTAAAGCATATGTTATCCTGAAAACCTGCGGCTTTAAAACAAATTTTACCGTTATCTGGTGAGTAATCCACACCATTAGAAATGACATTCATAATTGCTCTGTATAGTAAACTTTGATCAATTATAATTTCTTGCGGCAAACACTCTTTCTCAAATTCAACTTGTAACTTTTTTGTACATGCAAGTGCATTTAATTGATTATGAATATTTTCTACAAACTTTTCTGTGTTCACTTTACTTAGCTGTATGCAAAAGCCTTCTTCTGCTTTAGATAATTCAATAAGCATTTTTATATATTTCTCAATTTGATTGGAATTTTTATGAATAAATGCTGTATATTCCTTCTGTTCCTCATTTAAAGGTGAATCTATTAATAATTCTGCATTGCCCTTAATAACAGCTAGTGGTGTTTTTATATCATGGGCAAGAGCTGAAACCTGCTTTCTTTTATCCTGTTCAATATGCCACTGCTCTTTTAGGGATTTTTTTAATTCTTCTTTCATATCTGACAGCGACAATAAAACACTGTCAAATTCTTTTATACCTGAATGAGTTATATCAAAATCCAAATCCTGTTCCTTGATTTTTTCTGATACTTCAAGTAAGGGATTTAACTGCTTTTTTAGCCTTCGTGCATAAATTGTTGAAATTATAAAAATGATGGTAACAAATAAAAAGATATACATTAAAACAAACATTCCTTGAGGATTAGGTAAATTACTATTTAAAAAGTCAGAGCTGTACCTCATTATAATATAATACTGAAGTATGCATAAACCATCTTTTCTTTGTATGATATAATACTGCTTCGTCGCCCAATGGTTATTATATCCCTGCCCCTTCGCATACCTTTTTGCTTCATCTAAATCTTTAGAATTTAAATCTGTTTTGACTACTCTATAACTTTTGTCAAAAACAACAAATTTACATCCTTTAGGGATCATATTTTCTGTTATAGTCTGTGCTGATTGAAGTTTAGATTTTACATTTAAAGCTAAATTTTCACTATAATTTGCAGGTAAAAATACATTACCTTTTATAAGCAAAAAAACAAATTTAAGATACAATGCTGAAACAACAATAAATGTAACAGCTAAAGTTACTAAATATCTAAAAAAAACTCCTCTCATTGTAACTGATTTTTTATTTATTCCCATTTATAGCCAATCCCCCAAACTGTTTTAATTGGAGATAAATCAAAAATAGCAAGCTTTGCCCTTATGTTTTTTATATGCTCTGCAATACCTGAGCTGTCGCTTTCCCTTTCATATCCGTATACAGCTTCATAAATTTGCTCTTTTGTAAATACCTGTCCCTTACTGCGTACAAGAAATTCACAAATAGCATATTCACTTTTTGTCATAGGTACTTTTTTATCTTTTATAATAATTTCCTTGCTTGCCAAATTAAATTTCATACCAGAGATAGAAATCATACTGTGCTTTTCTCTTTTTTCTCTCCTCAGGTGGGCATTTACCCTAGCACGAAGTTCTCCTGTACTAAAAGGTTTTTTTATATAATCATCCCCACCTATTCCAAGTCCAAACATTACGTCATTTTCCATAGTTTTAGCAGTTAAAAACAAAATTGGGCAGTCTACTATATCACGAATTTTCTCACATAATTCAAAACCATCTATATCCGGCATCATAACATCCAATAAAATAAGATCATATTTTGCGTACTCATTAAGCAGAATTTTTTTTGGATTATTGACAATTGTAACAACATGTCCATCTTTCGCAAGAACATTTTTCACAAGCACTAAAATGTCCTCTTCATCGTCTATTACAAGAATCTTGGCCATACAGCTACCCCCCCTCGAATTAGTTAAGAACTCAACTTTCTAATATACAAATTTTTTTAAATAACAAAGTAAAAATAGCAAAGAACAGATAAAGATGATTTCCCTCGTACCTCAGGAAACCTATAATTTTAATATTTTCCAACGTCAGAAAGAAAATTATCCTTATCTGATATTTGAACTTTGTACTTTGTTATTTAAAATATTGCATTGCAATATTTTTAATCTGTATAAAAATATTATTCTTCAGACTTACGTCCTTCCCAAAACTCAAACCATAAAAGTTGCAGCATCAATATTCCCAAAGTATATGCACCTTTAATGCACGATGCTTTTTGAATATTATGTAAAAGATAAGGAATTTCTTTATGCATAGCTGAAGACATAAAATTCAAAGTAGCAAAATCACAAAACCTTACACCCCATGCCCATGGAAGATACATCCAACATCTATCTCCAAGTCCTGTAATCATTAGCGCAGCAATGAGCATACCTGCAATTCCTAAAAAAATAGATGCTCCCCTGCCAAACTTTAAACTGACAAAAAAACTTAATATATAAATAAATATATTACTAAAAATAAGCCATCCAAACACCTGAAAATATAATAAATAAGGAACGTTGGATACATGTAAAAACAATTTTAATCCCAAAAGTACTATACCAAGAGCTAAAAATAAAGAAAACATTCCCATAAAAATCAAGGTAATTAGCTTACTTAAACATGAAATACTTCTTGATTTTGTGCTGCCGAGCAATACTTGAAATTGACCTGCTTGTTCTTCCTGTGAAACAACCATGCTGCAAATTATTCCAATTAGAAGTGGAAAAACCATGCCAAGTAATTCAAAATAAAGTACGTGCTTTTCAATAGTCTCTACCTTGTTAAATAAATTGTAACAGAACAGAAAAAATAATGCACCTATTATTGGAATTACAATGTGAATCCAAAATATTTGAGTATGTTTTAACTTTTGAAAGTCAGCCCGTAAAGCTCTAAATAATGACAGCATTTTATACCACCTCCTGATTTTTAAACCAACTTGATGTAACAGTAAGTAGTACAACAAATAGTAAAATAGATAACACAATTCCTACTGGAATAACATCTGGTCTAAGCATTATTGTATCTTTTCCTACTGGCAACTGCCCATTTGGAAGTATACCGAGTATAGGACACATAAGACGACTCGTCCAACTATACGGACACAGCCACCAGATGGATTTCACAGCCATCGCTCCATTAAGGCCTATACCTACTGCAACATTTAAAATAACCGGTACAAAAAACCCAAATTTCTTAGCTAAAAATAGACAAAGTGGAATTTGCCATAGTGACGTTATTGCAATAACAATAGCTGCTGTAATTGCATTTATACCTGGAATAGTAACTATAGAATTTAAAGCAAAACTTGAAATAACTTTTGGCAAGACATATTTTCCTACTATACCAACTCCTAACGCCAAAAGAATGCAAGAAAATAAAACATAAACAGCTATAAGAATAACCTTTGAAATCCAAACTTTTTTTAAATCAATAGGCATAGAGAAAACCGCTCTATATTTAATTTTTTTCTCTTCTTTTTGATTTACAAGTGCACAGAAAAGTGAAACACCTCCCGGCAGCATAAGCATGTACCACCAATTAAATGTATTTAATTGATAATAAACTCCTGTCATAAAACCAAAAAAAAGTGTGACAATTGGGAAAATCAAAACAAGTTTTTTAGTCATCGTCCTTTTTAACTTTAAGTTCTCTGCCTTCAAATATGAACTCATTTTAATTACCTCATTTCCCTTTTAGATTTTTTAACTACTTCCATGAAGAGTGATTCTAGATCCTCACCCGGATTAATTTTTGCTTCATATCCTAAAATTCCATTACTAATAATTCCAATGTGATCTGCAATAAGCTCTACCTCAGACAATATGTGGCTAGATAAAATAACTGTTATACCCTGCTCTGGAAAAGAACGAATAAGATTTCTCAAATCTTGAATACCAATAGGATCTAGTCCGTTAGTAGGTTCATCTAAAATTAAAAGTTTAGGATGATTAAGTAGTGCAATAGCAATTCCAAGTCTCTGCTTCATACCCATGGAAAATTGACCTGCACGCTTTTTACCTGTGTCTGTTAAATCAACCGTTTGGAGTACTTCATCAATACGTGATTTCTTAAGTCCAAGTAGTGTAGTTCTGACCTTTAGATTTTCCCTTGCAGTTAAATTCTCATATAGTGGAGGAGCTTCAATTAGTGCCCCAATATCCTTTAAATCTTTTCTGCTCCAGGGATGTCCTTCAAAAATAATTTCACCTGAAGTTTTCTTAAGTATCCCTGTAATCATTTTTAATGTAGTAGATTTTCCGGCACCATTAGGACCAAGCAATCCATAAACAGAATTTTCTTTTATTGCAAGCGAAATATTATTTGCCGCTAGCTGTCCCTTAAAATTTTTACATAAATTTTTTGTTTGTAAAATGTATTTTTCCATCTTTATAAATCCTCCCTTATCAATTCACGTTAATTGTAAATACTAATTTTAAGGATTTTATAAGGATTTAAAAAAATGATCTCAGTGACTTTTCATCACTGAGATCATTTTTTGCAAACTTTAATATAGTTAATAACCTTTTTTCTTAAAGAATATTATCTCACATATTGTAATAAGTGCCATTACAAATAAAACTATAAAATAAGCATACCTGCAATGTAATTCAGGCATGTATTCAAAATTCATTCCATACACCCCTGTTATTATTGTAAGAGGCATCATAATTGTAGTAATAATGGTTAAAAGTTTCATTACCTTGTTCATGGAATTTGAAAGCTGTGATGAATACAATTCCAAACAGGATGTTATCATTTCTTGCTCTGATTCTATTAAATCATATATTCTTAAAATATGGTCATATATATCTGAATAGTATATTCTATTAGTTTCAGAGATTATATCATCATGTCTCAATAATGTACTTAACAATTCTCTAATTGGAGATACTGTATGCCTTAATTTCATAATGTTTTTTTTCAATTTCATTATTTCAGCTGCTGTTTGTTGAACAGGTCTCATCATTGCTTTTTCCTCTAAAATATCTATATGATTTTCCAGCTTATCCGTCAATATAAAATACTGATCCACAATTTCATCTAAAATATTATATAGTATGAAATCAGTACCTTTAATGCATGCATTTGATTTTTTCTTTAATTCAGTAAATATTTTTTTAATTATTTTATTTTCATTATAATGAATCGTTATTATAAAGTCTTTATTTATAAATATATGTATATTTTTATAAGGAAAAAATCCTTTTACTAAATCTCCACTTGATGTAATGGTTATAAAATGATATTCATTATAATCATGAATTTTAGATCTTTTAATTTTTTGCGTGCAATTTTGAATTGTAATAGGATGAAAATGAAAATGTTTTTTTAATATTGAAAACTCATGTTCTTGCGGCATATTTATATCAATCCAATAAGGTTCTTTAGTATTTTCAGCTTCAAATATAGCTTTTTCTAAACTTTCAAATTCTTTTAATGTATTTTTAAT
Source organism: Clostridium coskatii (assembly GCF_001675205.1). NCBI lineage: Bacteria > Bacillati > Bacillota > Clostridia > Eubacteriales > Clostridiaceae > Clostridium > Clostridium coskatii. Next base: position 28,351 of record NZ_LROR01000045.1, read on the forward strand.
TAATGTAACCAATATTACAATCCCCCTGTGTATAAAAAATTTTTAGTATGCTATAAAACAATTTTTTATCTATGCTCTATTATTTTTCCTTTGTACATATCTTTTAAATTTATTTTTATATTAAATGCCTTTTCATATTGTTTTAATAATTTCTGCTCTTTATTTGTGATTATGCATATAGACGTACCTTCCTTGCCAGCTCTTGCTGTTCTCCCTGCTCTATGTAAATAATTGTCGGCATCTTCTGGTATATCATAACTGAAAACATAATCTACATCTTCTATATCAAGTCCTCTTGCTGCTATATCTGAAGCTACTAATAAATTAATTTTACCTAATTTAAAACTTTCCAAAGCTCTTTTACGATCTTTCTTGTCTTCTGCTCCATATATAGCTTCTGCTCTTAATTCATGATATTTTAATTTTTCTGTAAGTATTTCTATTTCATCTGGCTTATTTACAAATACAATGGCCCTCTTTGGATTTAATATATGCACAAGTTTCCTTAGAATCAATATTTTATCTCTTCTTTCACACATAAAACACATATGTTTTATATTTTCATTCATAGAAGTTTTTTGTTCTGCCTTTATAAATTTGTAATCTTTCATTAAGTCCCTTGCTATATCTAAAGTTCTATCATCTATTGTAGCTGAAAAAAACATTAATTGTCTTTCTTTTAATGTAGTTTTTATTATAGCTTTAACATCATTTATGTTGTTCTTATCTAGAAGTTTATCTGCTTCATCTACTACAATGATTTTGACATTATGGGATTTTAGTTTTTTCATTTTAATAAGTTGAAGTATTCTTCCTGTGGAACCCACTACTATATGCGGCTTTTCATTTTTTAAAATTTCCACCTGTCTTTTTATATTTACATTTCCTATTATAGCTGCAGATCTAACTGGAATATCTGAATTGCAAGCTAAGTCTTTTATTACATTATGTATTTGAATTACAAGTTCATGTGTAGGTGCAAGTATATATGCCTGAACATCTTTACTTTCGAAATCAATTTTTTGAAATATAGGAACAATATAAGCTAAAGTTTTTCCACTGCCTGTTTCTGATTCTCCTACTATATCTTTACCTAAAAGAGCTTCTGGAATGGCCTTATATTGTATTTCTGCAGCATATTCAATGCCTTCTTTTTTTAGTCCTTCTGTTATTTCTCCATTTATACCTAATTCATTAAACAAAACTTTTGTCATATATTTTTCTCCTTAATTTTTAATACATCTATTCTTCTATTATATCAATATAAAATAATTTTCAATCAAATAAGAATTATTTTATATTTTATATTGACAAGGAAACCGAAAAGGTTTATATTATTGTTATTGGATAACAATTATTCTTTAGTTAGTCGTACTTGTAAATAAATAGTATTAATTAATATTATTAAACTATTGCAGTTTTTGATTCTTAGTATAAGTATTCTTAGTATCTTTAGCACTTAGAATACGTTATCCTTTAGGAGAATAATCCTAATCAGTAGTTCTAATAATTTAATAGTATACTTAAATAGTATATTTTGGAGGTTTTATTATGTCAAATAACAAAATTTGTAAATCAGCAGATAAGGTACTTGAAAAGTTTATAGGTTCTCTAGATGGTGTAGAAACTTCTCATCATAGGGTAGAAAGCCAAAGTGTTAAATGTGGTTTTGGTCAGCTAGGAGTCTGCTGTAGACTCTGTGCAAACGGTCCCTGTAGGATAACACCTAAAGCTCCAAGAGGAGTATGTGGTGCTAGTGCTGATACCATGGTTGCAAGAAACTTTCTTAGAGCTGTAGCTGCCGGCAGTGGATGTTATATTCATATAGTCGAAAATACAGCTAGAAACGTAAAATCCATAGGTGAAACCGGCGGCGAGATAAAAGGAATGAATGCTCTCAATACACTGGCAGAAAAATTAGGTATAACAGAATCTGACCCACATAAAAAAGCTGTACTAGTAGCTGATGCCGTATTAAAGGACTTATACAAACCAAAATTTGAAAAAATGGAAGTTATAAATAAATTAGCTTATGCACCTAGACTAGAAAATTGGAACAAATTAAATATAATGCCTGGCGGTGCAAAATCAGAAGTTTTTGATGGTGTAGTAAAAACTTCTACAAATCTAAACAGTGACCCTGTAGATATGCTTCTAAATTGTTTAAAACTTGGAATATCCACTGGAATTTATGGACTTACCCTTACAAATTTATTAAATGACATAGTTTTAGGTGAACCTGCTATAAGACCTGCAAAAGTTGGTTTTAAAGTTGTAGATACGGATTATATAAATTTGATGATAACAGGCCACCAGCACTCCATGATTGCCCATCTTCAAGAAGAACTTGTAAAACCTGAAGCTGTAAAAAAGGCCCAAGCAGTTGGTGCTAAAGGATTCAAACTAGTTGGATGTACCTGTGTAGGACAGGATTTACAGTTAAGAGGTAAATACTATACTGATGTTTTCTCCGGCCATGCAGGAAATAATTTTACAAGTGAAGCCTTAATAGCAACTGGAGGTATAGATGCAATAGTATCTGAATTCAACTGTACTCTTCCTGGCATCGAGCCAATAGCTGATAAGTTCATGGTTAAAATGATATGCCTAGATGACGTTTCTAAAAAATCAAATGCAGAATATGTAGAATATTCCTTTAAAGATAGAGAAAAAATAAGCAACCATGTTATAGATACAGCTATTGAAAGCTATAAGAACAGAAGATCTAAAGTTACAATGAATATTCCTAAAAACCATGGCTTTGATGACGTCATAACAGGTGTAAGTGAAGGTTCCTTAAAATCTTTCTTAGGTGGCAGCTGGAAACCTCTAGTAGACTTAATTGCTGCTGGAAAAATTAAAGGTGTTGCTGGAATAGTAGGTTGTTCAAACTTAACTGCCAAAGGTCATGATGTATTTACAGTAGAACTTACAAAAGAACTTATAAAGAGAAATATAATTGTGCTTTCTGCAGGTTGTTCAAGTGGTGGACTTGAAAATGTAGGACTTATGTCTCCAGGAGCTGCTAAACTTGCAGGAGATAGCTTAAAAGAAGTATGTAAGAGCCTAGGAATACCACCTGTACTAAATTTTGGTCCATGTCTTGCTATTGGAAGATTGGAAATTGTAGCAAAAGAACTAGCAGAATATCTAAAAATAGATATTCCACAGCTTCCACTTGTACTTTCTGCACCTCAATGGCTTGAAGAACAAGCATTAGCAGATGGAAGTTTTGGTCTTGCCCTTGGATTACCACTTCACCTTGCTATATCTCCTTTTATTGGTGGAAGTAAAGTGGTAACAAAAGTTTTATGTGAAGACATGGAAAATCTAACAGGCGGCAAGCTTATAATAGAAGACGATATAATAAAAGCTGCAGATAAATTAGAAGAAACCATACTTGCAAGAAGGAAAAGCTTAGGTCTTAATTAAAATTTAGAAGGTGGTCTTTATGAAAAGAATAATGATAAATAAGGATTTATGTACCGGATGTTTAAATTGTACTTTAGCTTGTATGGCAGAGCACAATGAAGATGGGAAATCTTTTTATGATCTTGATCTCAGCAACAAATTTCTTGAAAGTAGAAATCATATATCTAAAGATGATAATGGAAACAAGCTTCCTATATTTTGCCGTCACTGTGACGAACCTGAGTGTGTAATGACATGTATGAGTGGTGCCATGACTAAAGATCCTGAAAGCGGTATAGTATCCTATGATGAGCATAAATGTGCCAGCTGCTTTATGTGCGTCATGTCCTGTCCTTACGGAGTATTGAAACCAGATACTCAGACCAAAAGTAAAGTAGTTAAATGTGACCTATGTGGTGACAGAGATACACCTAGATGCGTTGAAAATTGTCCAACAGGAGCAATTTATATTGAAAAGGAGGCAGATCTCCTATGAGTGGTTTAACGATAAAAATATTTTTTCATACAAAATATGTAATAATAGGAGCCAGTGCTGCTGGAATAAATGCTGCTAAAACTTTAAGAAAGTTAGATAAGTCCTCCAAAATAACTATTATTTCAAAGGATGATGCAGTTTATTCAAGATGTATGCTCCACAAGGTAATTGAAGGAAGTAGAAATTTAGAGGCTATAAATTTTGTAGATGCAGATTTCTTTGAAAAAAATAATATAGAATGGATAAAAGATGCAGATGTAAGCAATATTGATATTGACAAGAAAAAAGTCTTACTTCAAGACAACAGCAGCTTCAAATTTGACAAACTCCTTATAGCTTCTGGTGCTTCCTCCTTTATTCCCCCAGTTAAAAATTTAAGAGAAGCTAAAGGAGTATACTCCCTCAGAAATTTTGAAGATGTAACTGCTATACAAGACAAACTTAAAAGCACAAAACGAGTAGTAATACTTGGTGCAGGTCTTGTAGGAATTGATGCTCTTTTAGGGCTTATGGTAAAAAATATAAAGATTTCAGTTGTAGAAATGGGAGATAGAATTCTCCCACTTCAACTGGATAAAGCCGCATCCTCTATATATGAAAAGTTGTTAAAAGAAAAAGGTATAGATGTATTTACTTCAGTTAAATTGGAAGAGGTAGTTTTAAATAAAGATGGCTTTGTAAGTAAAGCCGTACTATCAAATTCAACTGCTATAGATTGCGATATGATAATAGTTGCTGCTGGTGTTAGACCAAATGTAAACTTTATAAAAGACAGCAGGATAAAAGTTGAAAAAGGCATTGTCATAGACAAACATTGTAAAACCACTGTAGATAATATATATGCTGCCGGAGATGTTACTTTTACTGCTCCTATATGGCCTATAGCTGTAAAACAGGGAATGACTGCTGCCTACAACATGGTAGGTATAAATAGAGAGTTAAATGACACTTTTGGCATGAAGAACTCAATGAATTTATTTAACCTTCCATGTGTATCCCTTGGTAATGTAAATATAGCAGATGAAAGTTATGCTGTGGATACATTAGAAGGAGATAGAGTTTATCAAAAAATAGTTCACAAAGATGGAGTAATCTACGGCGCACTTCTAGTTGGAGATATATCTTACTGCGGTGTACTGGGATATCTCATAAAAAATAAAGTAAATATAAGCAATATCCATAAAAATATTTTTGACATAGATTATTCTGATTTTTACAATGTTGAAGAAGATGGACAATATAGTTATCAATTGAGGTAAATTACCTTATAGAGTTTCTAAGCAAAAAATAAAACTTATACTCCGAATATTTTTACAACCACAAACACGGTTAAATATTTTGATAAGTCTAAGAAGAAAATTTATAAAAACTAAGGCCTTTTGAAAACTCGTACCTCAGACAATTCAAAAGGTCTAAGTTTTTTTACAAATTTTCTACTAAGACTTATACACAAAATATTTAAATGTGTTTGTTTATTGTAAAATATTTCTACGTATAAGTTTTATTTTTAAGTTAGAAACGCTATAGATCATAAAATTAAAAATTAAATTCATAATTACTCAAAATTGTTAATTATAAATCTCGGCTGAATTGATACATTTAGCATTTAAATCAAATTGGCAATTTGGGTAAGTTTAATTGTAGAGCTACTACCTATTTAAATAATTTTCATACTGTTAATGATATTTATTCTTTCCAGTATACAATAACATCGTGAAAAATTAAATCACACATAGAATATTTAATATACATTTATTTTAATAATTGGAACATAATTTATAAATTCTATAGTAATTCTAATAAAATTTTAACTTATACATAAAATATACTAACAAAATTGAAATCACACTTAAAAACTTTTTTTATAAGTCTTAGTGAGGTATTTTAGAAAATCTTAGAAGCTTATATGTGTCTGAGGTACGAGTTTATATAAGCTTCTTTAGATTTTCAAAATACCGAACTTTAGACTTATAAAAAGTTTTTAGTGTGATGATTTTTGTTAGTATATGGCTGGTATAAGTAAACTTTTTACTTAGAAACTCTATGACCTATAAATTCTTAACTATTAAGTCTCCCATTTCTTCTGTACCAACTAATTTTGAATCTTCTTTTGCTATATCACCTGTTCTGTAACCTTCTTTAAGCACTTTTGATATGGCATTTTTTATATCCACATAGGCCTGTTCCATATCAAAACTATACTTAAGCATCATAGCAACACTCATGATTGTTCCAATCGGATTTGCCTTATTTTGTCCTGCAATATCTGGTGCAGAGCCATGTACAGGTTCATATAATCCAAAGGAATCTCCCCTTACACTTGCAGAAGGCAGCATTCCAAGAGAACCCGTAAGCATTGAAGCTTCATCACTTAAAATGTCTCCAAACATATTTTCAGTTAAAATTACATCAAATTGTTTAGGATCTCTTATAAGCTGCATGGAAGCATTGTCCACATACATATAATTTATTTCTACATCCTCATATTCCTTTGCTATGTTTCCCACTACTTCTCTCCACAGCTTGGAACTTTCAAGTACATTTGCCTTATCTACTAAAGTAAGTCTGTTACTCCTCTTTCTTGCAATTTCAAAAGCCTTTCTGGTAATTCTATCTATTTCAAAGCTGGTATAACTTATAGTATCCCAAGCTTTTTTTCCACCTTCAATATCTATTCTGTTTTTCTCTCCAAAATACGCCCCACCTATTAATTCTCTTACTATCATAATATCTAGACCGCCGCCAAGTACTTCTGGCTTCAAATTTGAAGCTGCTATAAGTTCTGGAAATAGTATGGCAGGCCTTAAATTTGCAAATACCCCAAGGGCCTTTCTTATACCCAAAAGACCAGCTTCTGGTCTAAGTTTGCTAGGCAAACTATCCCATTTAGGTCCACCTACTGCACCTAAAAGTACAGCATCACTTTTTTTGCAAACTTCAACAGTCTTATCTGGAAGAGGAACTCCTGTGGCATCCACTGCTGCACCGCCTAAAAGTACCTCCTCACATTCAAAATCAAAATTATATTTTGCAGAGGCTGCCTTTAATACTTTTTTTGCCTGTTCAATTATCTCTTTTCCAATTCCGTCTCCTGGTATTATAGCTATCTTCACTTGTTTTCCACCTCTTCTTTTATATAGTTTATAAGTCCCTCTGATTTTATAATCTTATGCATAAATTCAGGGAAAGGAACAGCTTTATAAGTTTTATTTTTAGTTATATTTGTTATTACTCCAGAAACTGTATCTACAGATACTTCATCTTTTTCATCTATGTCCTTTGCAGCTTCTTCACATTCCATTATAGGAAGTCCTATATTTATGGAATTTCTAAAAAATATTCTAGCAAAAGTTTCAGCAATAATACAGCTTATTCCAGAAGCTTTAATAGCTATAGGTGCATGTTCTCTAGAAGAACCACATCCAAAATTTTTACCAGCTATCATTATATCCCCTTTACTTATTTTCTTTGAGAAATCTTTATCTATATCCTCCATACAGTGAGAAGCAAGCTCCTTATGGTCACTGGTGTTTAGATATCTAGCTGGAATTATAACATCCGTATCTACATTATCTCCATACTTAATTGCCTTTCCTTTTATCATTACTTTACTACCTCCTCTGGTGATGAAATTTTACCTGTTACTGCTGAAGCTGCTGCTACTTCTGGACTTGCCAGGTATACTTCACTCTTTACATGTCCCATTCTACCTACAAAATTTCTATTAGTAGTGGAAACTGCCCTTTCTCCTTCTGCCAATATTCCCATATGTCCACCAAGACAAGGTCCACAGGTAGGAGTACTTACCACTGCCCCTGCTTCTATGAATATTTCAATAAGTCCTTCTTTCATTGCCTGAAGATATATAGCTTGAGTAGCAGGGAAAATAATAGCTCTTACATTTTCATTAACTTTTCTTCCTTTTAAAATGCTAGCGGCTGCCCTTAAATCTCCTATTCTGCCATTAGTACAGGAACCTATGACAACTTGATCTATTCTTATGTCTCCTACCTCATCAATGGTCTTTGTATTTTCAGGTATATGTGGAAATGCCACTGTAGGACGAATTTTTGATAGATCTATTTCTATAACCTGGCTATACTCAGCATCACTATCTGCTTCATATACAGTATAATTTTTCTTTGAATGTTCTTTTACATAATTTATAGTATTTTCATCTACAGGGAAAATTCCGTTTTTAGCTCCTGCTTCAATGGCCATATTACATATGGTAAAACGATCATCCATAGTAAGTGAACTTACTCCTTCACCAGTAAATTCCATGGATTTATAAAGTGCCCCATCTACTCCTATCATGCCAATAATATGAAGTATTACGTCTTTTCCACTTACCCATTTAGTAAGCTTTCCTTTAAGAACAAATTTTATAGCTTCTGGAACCTTAAACCAAGCTTCTCCTGTAGCCATACCTGCTGCCATATCTGTACTACCAATTCCTGTAGAAAATGCACCTAAAGCTCCATAAGTACAAGTATGAGAATCTGCACCTATTACTACATCTCCACAAACTGCAAGACCTTTTTCTGGAATTAAAGCATGCTCAATTCCCATTCTTCCAACTTCAAAATAATTTTTGATTTCCATCTTCTTTACAAACTCTCTAACATATTTACACTGCTCTGCAGATTTTATATCTTTATTTGGTGTAAAATGGTCAGGGACAATTGCTATTTTATTTTTGTCAAAAACATTGTTAAGACCAATTTTATTAAATTCATTTATAGCTACTGGCGTAGTTATATCATTTCCAAGTACTAAATCCAATTTAACTTTTATTAATTGTCCTGCCTTTACTTCATCCATTTTCGCATGGTGAGCTAGTATTTTTTGCGTCATGGTCATGCCCATGTTTATCAACTCCTATCAAAATTTATATTATATATTAGCATTCTTCAACTTTTTTTAGAGAATTTTCATAATGAATTTTGTTCATAGCATTTATAAATGCTTTGCCACTTGCTTCCACTATATCTGTACTTACTCCTTTAGCAGAAAAAATTTTACCTTCTTTTTCAATCTTTATAGTAGCCTCTCCTAGTGCATCTTTACCATATCCTACAGATTTTATAAAATAGTCATTTAATGTAACATCTATTCCTATAGCTTTTTCAATAGCCTTAAAAGTAGCATCTACAGGACCATCACCACAGGAAGCTTCCTTTATATTTTTACCATCATACTCTATTTCCACAGTAGAAGTTGATGTTACTGTATTTCCTGTAGAAACCTGATAGTATTTTAAGTTAAATACTTCAGGAACCTGGAAAATTTCATTTTTTACAAGACTTTCTATGTCTTCATCTGAAACATGTTTCTTCTTATCAGCTAAATCTTTGAATTCTTTGAATATTTCATCTATTTTTTCTTTGCTTAAATTCTTATATCCCAATTCTTCAAGACGTTCTACAAAAGCATGCCTTCCTGAATGTTTTCCTAGTACTATAAGGCTTTTCTTAAGTCCTACAGATTCAGGTGTCATAATTTCATAGGTTTCCCTACAATTTAAAACACCATGTTGATGTATACCTGATTCATGGGCAAAGGCATTTGCACCTACTACAGCTTTATTATTTTGAACCTGCATCCCAGTTATATGACTTACAAGATTACTAGTTCTTGTTATTTCTTCTGTTACAATACCTGTTTCGCAATTAAAACAATCAGATCTGGTTTTAATTGCCATTACTATTTCTTCAAGTGCTGCATTTCCTGCTCTCTCCCCTAAGCCGTTTACTGCACATTCAACTTGCTGTGCTCCATTTTCAACAGCTGCCAGGGAGTTTGCCACGGCAAGACCTAGATCATTGTGACAATGAACACTTATTGTGGCTTTGTCTATATTTGGCACATTATCTTTAATTCCTTTTATAAGTGCTCCATATTCACTTGGAGTAGTATAACCCACTGTATCCGGTATATTTACCACATCTGCCCCTGCATCTATAACAGCTTCTACTACTTTATATAAAAACTCAGGTCTAGTCCTTGTAGCATCTTCTGGAGAAAATTCTATGCTGGGACACAAACTTTTAGCATAGGTTACCATTTCCACTGCTTGCTTTAAAACTTCATCAGGTTCCATTTTAAGTTTATATTTCATATGCAAATCTGATGTAGCAATGAAAACATGAATTCTAGGCTTTTTAGAATATTTAAGAGCTTCCCAAGCCTCACATATATCATCTTTTACAGCTCTTGCAAGACCAACTATAACAGGTCCTTCTATATTTTGTGCAATAGCCTTAACTGCTTCAAAATCTCCTTCCGAGGCTCTTGGAAACCCAGCTTCTATAACATCTACTGATAATTTTTGAAGTTGTTTTGCAATAGTGAGTTTATCATTTATATTTAAACTGACATTTGGTGTCTGTTCTCCATCCCTAAGTGTAGTATCAAATATATTTATCTTACTCATGATTAAAACCTCCTAAAATTTTTATATAACACAAGTTTTTTGCTGGCCAGTAAAAAAACTTCTATTTCAATTTTTTTATATTGAGGGGTATAAAAAAACAGGCCTCTCTTGGGGCGAGAAGTCTGTTCGCGGTACCACCCAAATTATTACTCAATTCAATAACGGCATTTTGCCGATACAGCTTACTGTAATTTCAGCCTATAACTCAAGGATGAGTTCAATGTACAACATCTATGGGTTTTCACCTTTTCCCACTCTCTTTAAAATATAATTTACATTTACTATTTCCTATCACAGTTTTCTTATTTTCAATTTTTTATATACCGCAAAATTATAATATAAAAAACAGACTTCTCTTGGAGCGAGAAGTCTGTCGCGGTACCATCCAAATTTATACTCAATTTAATAACGGCTTTCGCCGGCTCAGCTTACTGTAATTCAGCCTACAACTCCAGGGCGAGTTCAAAATATACTATATGTGGATTTACACCCTACACCACTCTCTTAAAATATAATACAAATCTACTGATCCCTATCTAAGTTTTTATCTAAAAATTATTATGTTGTAAGTATAGTACAATTCATTTTTGTTGTCAACTGTTAATTTCATTTTTATGTTCACCTATTTTTTTAGTATATACAATACATAACATATAAATTATCTACAAAATTTTACACAAAATTTAATATTTACACTAATTTTTTCACTCATACATAACGAATAAATATAGGTAAAAGAAAAATACAGAAGTATAGGATAATTATGTTATTAATTATCCTATAAAATTTGAAAGGAGTCACAGATGTTTAAAAAATTAAATCTAGCAACTAAATTAAGTATTACACTTGGCATAGTAGTGCTTTTAGGAATTGCTATTATTGAAGGAGTTACACTAAAAAAAGTTCAACAAAGTTCTTATAACCAAGCCAGTGAACAAGCAAAGCAGGTGTCAAATGCTTTCGCAAAAGATATACAAGTAGACTTTAAAGTATCACAGACCACTGTGGAAGGAATAAGGAATACTGTCCTATATTGTAAAAAATCAGGAAGTTTAAGCAGAGAACAAGTAATTGAACTTTTAAAAACTACACTAGAAAAAAATAGCGATATACTAGGATTATACACAGCTTGGGAACCTAATACATTTGACGGTAAAGATAGTTCCTATATAAATAAGGATGGTCATGATGCTACTGGTAGATTCGTTCCCTATCTCGTACGAGAAAATGGAAGCATAAAACTAGAACCTTGCACAGGTTATAATGATGAAAGTAGTGGAAGTTATTATTTTCTTCCAAAGGAAACGAAAAAAACTTGTTTAATAGAACCATATACATATAAAATAAATGGCAAAGACACTTTAATCACTTCGCTAACAATGCCTATACTTGATGATAGTGGAAACTTTTTAGGAGTGGTAGGAGCAGATATTAAACTCCAAAATCTACAACAAACTGTCAACAAAGCAAAACCTATGGGTGGTTATGCATCAATAATTACAAATACAGGTAAAATTGTTGCAAATGGTAACAATCAAGAATTAGTGAATAAAAATATAGTTGATTTGGATAAAAGCGAAAAAGACATTTTGGATAAAATTTCTAATGGTGAAAGCTTTCAAACGCACAAAAAAGCTATAGCTACAGGAACTTTATCACTAAAAGCATACTCTCCAATAACTTTAAATGGAGTAGCTAACAAATGGACCTTTGCCTCAATGATTTCAGACAAACAAATGTATGTTGAATATACCCAACTTTTCAGGATAATAATGCTTATGACTATAATTATTACCCTAGCAGTAATTGCATTAATGTTTATTCTTATTAAAAGAAATATTTATCCTGTAACTGTGGCATGTAATCACCTGGAAGTACTTTCAAATGCCGATTTTACTGAAAAAATACCAGAAGAATTTTTACATAAGGAAGACGAAATAGGTATACTTGCAAAATCCATTGATAAAATGCAAGGTTCCATTGGAGAGCTTGTTCTAGGGGTCAAAGAAGAGTCCTCAAATGTAGAGGGTGCAGTTATAGATACTGTAAAACATATGGAAGAATTAAATTCAAATATAGAAGATGTTGCTTCAACTACTGAAGAGTTATCAGCAACTATGGAAGAAACAGCAGCATCTACAGAAGAAATGAATGCTACATCAAACGAAATAGAGAAATCAGTGGAAGTTATAGCCCACAAGGCTAAAGAAGGTGCGGTATCAGCTAAAGAAATTGATGATACTGCTAAAAAATTGAAGGCAAACTTTTTAGAATCAGAGAAAAAAAGACTTGAAATTTATGAAGAAACAAGTGAAAAACTTAAAAATGCTTTAGAACAATCAAAATCTGTTGATGAAATTACTGTTCTTTCAAACACTATAATGGAAATAACCGAACAAACTAGTCTTCTAGCTCTTAATGCAGCAATAGAAGCCGCAAGAGCCGGAGAAGCCGGTAAAGGTTTTTCAGTAGTTGCAGATGAGATAGCAAAACTTGCAGATGATTCTTCTAATGCAGTTTCAAAAATTAAACAAATAACAGAAAAAGTAATAGCTTCAGTAAATAATCTTGCGCAAAGTGCAAATGGTATGATGGATTATATGACAAATAACGTTAAACTAGATTACCAAACTATGCTTGACGCAGCAGATAAGTACAGTTTAGATGCAAATTCAATTAAAAACATGGTTTCAGAATTTGATGATGCATCAAACCAAATTCTTGATTCAATTAAAAATTTATCGGAAATAATAAATGGTGTAACAACCGCTGCAAATGAAGGTGCAAATGGAACTACTACCATTGCTGAAAAAACTAACACAATAGTAGAAAAATCAGAGAAAGCTAAGCATCTTTCAGAATATGCTAAAGAAAGAAATGAAAATCTTAAAGGATTAGTTTCAAAATTAAAAATATGATATATATCAAAAAGCATGAAGTTACTAGAACTTCATGCTTTTTAATATTTTACAAAATTCGAAAGTGGTATTACATTTATAACCGGTTCATCATAAGGATGAACCTTTCTTATAGTGCTTATAGCTTTTTCTACTATGTCACTCTTACAGCAAAACTCTACTTTACATTCCTCTTCTTCACTTACTTCGCCTTTTTCTCCTTTAAATGGATTTGCTCCTGAAAGTGGTCTCCAATACCCTGTAACTTTAGAAACTGACATACAGTTGTCATAATTTCCACCTATAGTTAATGCTCCTATATCGTTCAAACTCTCCCGAAGTTTTGTCACATATTCCTCAGGTATAAAAGTTTCCATCTTATAATTTTTATATTCCAAAATTATTCCCCCAATTATGTTTAGGCATTTTCAAAGAAATAACTAGTCAGTATACTAGCCTATTTTTTATCATACTGCGTCGGTAGAACCCTTAGATAGGATTCACTATCTGCGGAGCCTGCCTCCTTGTCTGATAAACAAAGTTCTTAGCAACTGATGCTTAGAAATTGTTATCCAGGGACATAACCGCTCTTTACTCACACTTGAAAAAGTGTGAGTATTAGAGCGGGTTAGTCATCGGATAAAAAATATTCGTCGCATCTTTGACTTGTTATTTTCTTTCAAATACCTTAAGTTAGAAGTTTAAAGTGGATAATTGAAAGTAAATGATAGCTTTCAATTATCCACTCTCAATTCTAAACTATACTAAAATAGATTAGAAAAAAAGTTTTTAACTGCATTAATAATTTTAGCAAAAAATCCTTGAGTCTGTTCGCTAGATAAAGTACCCTTTAACTGATCTGCAACACTACCTAACTGACTTTTTATATCTCCAAAATTCAAATTTAAACCATTTATTTTATTCATAACATTAGTTATTTTATCAATATCTCCGGTACTCAAATTTAAATTATAGTTATTAGTTACATTTTCAACTATCTTTCTTACCCCGGCTTCAGTTTTAGGCTTATCTTTAACTACTTGTGTTTTTATATCATTCATTACACCAGCAGCTTTGTCTTTCCCTATCTTGTCACCTAACTCTCCTGTAGTAACCAATTCGTCATTGGCAGCTTTCTTTTTATTTTCATCAATTTTGCCGCCGTTTGCACTATTTTCAAACCCCTTTAAAATTCCAGTAAGAGCTGCTGTTCCAGATACATTAAAAGGAGCTGATGCCTTAACATTTGCATTTTTTATTCCTGCAGTAATAAGTGCATTCTTTATCATGCTGCTGCTTACCCAATATATGTTATTTGTAGATACATTTAATCCACCACTGGACGTTGGTTCTACATAAGCACAGGATATAGATTTTGTACCTATTTTATCACTGCTTGCAACATCTCCTAAATATTTTTTCTCTTCATCTATATTGACATCTATTACATTAGCATCCTGTCTAGTAACCCCAAAATACTTAAGCATTTCTTGTTTTTGGCTATCTGTTAGATCTCCTCCTAAGGTTACAACTTTATAGGCATCTGCATAAACTCTATTTCCTGAAATAGGTAAAACTACAGTTATAGCCATAAGCACTATCAATAACTTACTAAAAATTGTTTTAAATTTCATGTGTTTAAACTCCTTTTTTTAGTTTTATAAATACCCAACTCTCGCACATATAAAACTTTTTTAATTAATAGTTAAGAATGAAAAATTAATAGTTAATGTAGATTTTTTCCATTACACTACAAAAAATCTTTGATTAAGCTTTTCACCACTCATTTCGCTAAAGCGAAACATTGCTGATTTATATAAATTTAAAGATTTTTTGCGACAGCTAAAAATCATCCTTCACTATTAATTTTTCATTATTAATTCTTAACTTGTGAAGCTTTGCTTCATAATTTTTTTAAACTGCGAAAGTTGAGATAAATATTAATACATATTATAAATATAATATACTATATTTATGAATAAAAGAAGTATAAAATTATAACCAAATATAAAATTTTAATATATTATTAAGATATTTATTCTTTCCTTGAATACTCTTTAAAACAATCTAAACATACCTTTTTTCCATTCATTATTCTAATTCTATGTTCAGCTGTATCTTCTCCACAATTTTCACATACTATGTTATTAAATGACCTAGCCTTTTCCGGCACAGAAAATCCTGGTTTTTTATAATAAAATAATTTTTCACAAGGGCAGTTTAGCAAATAATCAATATCTTTTTGTCTGTCTCCACTTCTCGGCCAATTTTTTAATACCACTCTCAGGGCATCACCATTTTTTCTATTAAAAAAACTAAATGCCATTTTACCGCGGTCTCTATAAATTAAGTTTCCCTTTCCCATGGTACACCCTGTTATCACCTGGACTGCATCTACTCCACAGGCATCGTTTTCAGTTATGCACACTATTTCCTCATCTTTTGAAAAGGAAATATCCATTTTTTCTTTAGCTGCCTCACTGGCCTTATAGCCTATTGCAAGTCCAGGACATAAATGTCCATGAAATTCAACACATTTTTCCCATAGTTCTTTATCCATTTTATTCCCTCCTGACTAAATTGTTTATATAAATTATACGTCATTTATCCGATGGCTACCAGCCGTAATACCACATCTTCTTATAAAGTGGGGGATATTAGAACTCTTGAGCTTCATCGATTTAGAGTTCTTATGCTGTGCATAACGGCTGCTACGCCCCTGGATAACGATTTCTCCTAAAGGATAACGCCTTCTAAGTGCTGAAGCACTAAGAATCCTGTTAATAAGTTTCAGATGGAGAAAAAAGCTCCACCTGAAGCCAAGAACTCTGTTTATATAAAACTTTACAATAATATAATTCATTTCAAGTATATGTAACAATTAAAGAAAGTAAGGGAGTCAGAGACCACCTTACTTTCTTTAATTAAGATTTTACTATTGTGAAAACTTCTGCACCTGATATTTCATCCGAATAATAGGTTAAACTATAGTCTCCATAAATGCTATATTTGATAACTATTTGCTTTAACGTTTTTGGAACATTATAATCTGTAGAATTATAGTTTAATATTTTAATACTAAAAGATTGCCTCTGACTAGTTACATAATTTTTTAATGCATTGTAAAAGTCATTATAATTATCTACAACATTTATATCATTACCATATCTATCTTTCTCCGTCACATTTAACTTTTCAAAACTATAGTCAGTACTGTTACATTCAGGGTAATCTGATTTATCCCACTCATGATTTTTTTCAATCTGAGAATCAGTTATATTGAAGTAAGAATGTGAAAGGAGCTTGGATCCATCATTTGTAACAGGATCATCCCAGGTAGAATCCATCTGATAATACTGCCCCTGTATTTTTACTATATTCCAGGCATGGCTTATCCATCCATCTCCATCATTTCCCCGTCCTATTACCATTTTACATTCTATACCAGCAGCTGTAAGAAGCCTGTCCATAGCATCTGCATAACCCTGACAAACTGCTGTTTTATTCACTAAAACTCCATAAGCAGTATAGGAATCATCAGGCATATCTGCTGTACCTGCCCTTTGATCATATTCTGTATTATTTACCACATAATCGTGAAGTGCCAATTCTTTTTCATAGTCTTTCATTTGAGGCGTTGTGACACTGTTTACTACTTGATCGACTTTTTGCTGTATTGCATTTTCCTTAGCTATTAAATTTTGCTTAGTATCGTCATACTTAAAATTTATAGTCATTTTAGTAGAACTGGAACTCTCAACATTACTTCCTGCACTTGAATACCAATCTCTTAAATTTGGATTGTCTTTCAAAATCTTATCTATGACACCCAAATTATAAGTACTTCTATCATAGTTTGTTATGTTTAAAACTAAAGTATCCTTATAATTAGAAAGTGCATCCTTTACAGCATTGTAATACTGAGTATAATTTTGTATTGAAATTTCACCATTGGATCCATTTTGCCCATTTACTGTAAAATTATATTTTACTCCTTCATTTAATTGCTTGCCATCAGTAGATTTTAAGTTATTATCTATTACCAAAACGTATTTTTCGCCAGAAGTGTAGGGATTTTCAGGTGAAACCTGCACAACATCTGATTTTGAACTCACTACATTAACTGCTACTGATTGATTATTGTCCTGCTCATATACTTTAATAGAGTTTTTTGCTGAATTTATATCAATATTTTTATTAAAACTTATTGTCCATGTCTTGTTATTGGCTACATTAGAGGTGGCATCGTTATTCCAAATTTTATAATTTTCTGCAGCATAGCAATCTTTACCCACAAATAGAAATCCACACACCACAGCTACCACAATAAATTTACCTATTTTCTTAAACACAATACCATCTCCCAACAACAATTATTTTTTAATTTCATACATTAGATAATGCGTTTCTTTCATTCCTTTGGACTTATAAGTATCTTTAGCTCTTTCATTTTTCTTTTCTACATATAATCTCAAACTGCACACATTATTGCTGCGTTCAGCAAGATATTTCACATAATCAAACAATTGTGTAAATATTCCTTGTCCTCTATAATCTTTGTTTACATATACACTCTGTATCCACCAATAATCTCCGTTTCTCCAATCACTCCATTCTTTAGTTATCATGATCTGTCCCACTACCATGTCGTCCTTTTCATATACAAAATAAATTCCATTTCCATTGTCTTCTAGTGCAGTTCTTACACCTTTTTTCAATATTTCTTTATCTAATTCCAGATTTTCTGTTTCTTTAGCTAAATTATAATTGTATTTTACTATAGTGTCCAGATCTTTTATATTTCCTCTTCTTATCATTACAACATCTCCTAATATCATAATCAATTCACAATTTGTGAATTTTAAATATCTAGCTTAGACAAAGATTCACTTTTATGAGAAAAAGCCACTTTTAAAAGCACAGGAGTTATAATTGTCGTAAGTATTACAACCATTAAAGTTGGAAGAAATATTTCCTCCGATATAATATTTTTTTGTAATCCTATATTTGCAGTAATTATAGCAACTTCTCCTCTAGAGATCATACCTACTCCAATTTGTAAAGACTCACTTTTACTCATTTTAAGAACTCTAGCCGCACCACCACATCCAATTATTTTTCCAACAACTGCAATAACAAACATAACTAAAGTAATAATTAGTACTTCTAGATTGAGACCCTTTAAATTTGCTTCAATGCCCACACTTGCAAAAAATATAAGTGATAAAAATCCAGAAGAAATTGCTTTGATATTTCTTTCTAAATACTTTTTATGCTCAATAGAAGAAAGTACAAGTCCACATATATATGCTCCTGTAATAGCCGCTATTCCAAGATACTCTGCAATACATGCTATTAAAAGTGCAAATGCCAGTGAAAAAGTAAGCATCTCTTTACCTGGCTTTACATCCCTGGTAAATTTATTTATATACTTAGGTAAACACACTATGCCCAATATAGAAAATCCACAAAATAAAATTATTTTTACAAAAACAAAAACAAGTGACATCATCCCGGAAGCTGAGGCCCCAGAACCAGAGCTTTGGGCTACTGCAAGTACTATAGATATGAGCATAAGCCCTAAAACATCATCTATTACAGCAGCTCCCAAAATATTTATACCAGCCCTTGTATTTAGCTTACCAAGTTCCTTAAGAGTTTCCACACTAATACTTACGCTAGTGGCCGTTAAAATAACTCCAACAAATACATTTTCTAAGAAATTATTAAAAAACATATAGGCACTTAAAGTTCCTAAAATAAAAGGTAAAATAATTCCGCACATGGCAATTATAAAAGAAGATAAACCTGCTTTTTTAAATTCTTCAATATTAGTCTCAAGACCTGCAAGAAACATGAGCATAATTACTCCTAAATTTGAGAGAAGTTTTATATTATCATCATACTGAACAACATTTAAAATAACAGGACCAAGTATTACACCTGCAATGAGTGCCCCCAAAACCTCTGGCATCTTCAACTTTCTACTAATAATTCCACCTATCTTTGTACATATAAGAATTAACACTATATCTAATAAAGTTTTTTCCATTATAACCTCCTTATTTTAGCTAAAAAAGTGGAAAGCCCCCCCTAAAGGACTTTCCACCCCAAAAGTCATATTATCATCTTGAAAACAAATAAATATTTGTCCAACCGAAATATACACTATTTTTAATTTTAATATAGACATAATATCACAATTATGTCAATTACTCAACATATAAATTGTTTTATTAAATTTTAAATTTATTTACAGCTCGTTTAAGCTGTTCAGATAAATTTGCTAAATTCTGACTAGAAGAAGTTATTTCCTCCATAGATGCATATAATTCTTCGGTTTCTCCAGATACTGTTTGACTTTGAGATGCAGTGTCCTTTGATATCTTATCAATTGTCTCTACATTTAAAACAATTTGTTCACTACCTTCTGCAAGCTGCTGTAAAGTTTCAGAAGTACTCTGAATTTGCAAAGAAACATCATTTACAAGCTTTAATATTTCATTAAATGAATTCCCCGCATTGTTCACTACTTTCGTCCCATCATTTACATTGTCCATACTACTCTTCATAGAAACAGTAGCTCCTTGAATATTTTCTTTAACTTGCTGAATAAGTTTTGCAATTTTATCTGCAGATTCACCTGATTCCTCTGCAAGTTCACGTACTTCTTCTGCTACAACTGAAAATCCTTTTCCCTGCTCTCCAGCACGTGCAGCCTCGATAGATGCGTTTAAAGCCAATAAATTAGTTTGATCTGCAATATCTGAAATAGTATTTACAATTTCTCCAATAGCCATAGAATCACGATTAAGCTTTTCCACTGAATCTTTTACTATTTCCGTTGAATTTTTAATAGATTCCATCTGGCTAACAGCCTGTAATATAACATCACTGCCTTTTTTAGCTGCTGAAGATGCATTACTTGCAGCATTTGCTACTTCCTGAGAATTAGCAGCCACTTCCTCAGAACTTGCGGAAATTTGCTCAACTACTGCAGATGCTTCTCCTGAAGATTTAGATTGATTTTCAGCTCCTTCAGCCACCTTGATAATGGCATCATTCACATGTCCTACAGTATCGTTTAACTGATGGGCGTTATTATAAAGTTCTTCTGAAGCTTCAGTTACCTCATTAGAAACATTTAGAACCAGTCTTACAATATTTTTTAAATTTTGTGCCATTATATTAATTGAAGTAGCCAGTTCTCCTATTTCATCCTTTTCCTCTATTTTTATAGGTTCAACTATCAAATTTCCATCAGATATCTGTCCCAGGGAATCTACACACTTATCAAGCCTTAATACAATTTTATTAGAAATTTTCATTGCTGCAAAAATACTGGCTGCAATACTTATTAAGAATATAATACCCATAATCCATTTTGCTCTAGAGCCTGCATTTCTAGTCTGTGTCCATGCATTATTTGTAATTTCATTTATCATATTACTAAGTTTAGTATACACATATTTATAATCATCCATATATACTTTTCCATCTTGAAGTCTATCTCGTGCTATTTGAATTTTTCCCGACTTAACTAAGTTTATTTGATCTCTAAAATAATTATCTATTACCTGAATATTTGGTATAACTTCATTTTTTATAGTAATGGCTAAATTATCATCTACATAATAATAACTTTTTATATTTTTTATATTCTTTTGAATATTTTCTTCACTTGAATCGTAGGACTCTAGAAATCTGTTATCTCCATCGCTTGCAATATAACCTCTGACTCCTGACTCTTCATTTATCAGTTCACTGCTAATTTGGGACATAATATTGCCTATTGGAATAACATCTTTTGAAACTCTATCTGTAGATTTTTCAATGCGATTAAAATTAAAAAAAGCACCTATTGTAGCTAAAAACATCATTATCAAAATAATACTAAATCCTACAAAAATTTTAGTTTTAACTTTTACATTTTTTATCACAATACTCTCCCCCATTAATAATCCTATTTTGCATCCTGCACATTTTCTTTTGTAATCATTTTGTAATCAATCCAGATGTATTTTCCATCTGTAATCTTATACTTAAAATTACTTTCATCAGGAATTTTCCCCTTGGAAAGTATATATGATAAATCAAAAGCAGCATCTCCCTGTTTTGCAGCATCATTTAAAACAGTCCCGAAAAGGGTGCCATCTTCAACAGCTTTAACTGCCGGTGCCGTAGCATCTACACCTACTACAGGTACATATTTTCCTCCATTAAAATATCCAGCTGCTTTTAGGGCATCAACAGCTCCAAGGGCCATGTCATCATTGTTTGCTATTACACAGTCAAAATTTGGACCATATGACGAGATAAACGAGGTCATTTTTTCCTGAGCCTTTGTACGATCCCACATAGCAGTATCTTCTGCCACCTTTTGCACCTTAAAACCTGAATCTTCAAGAGCTTTTATAGAATATTGTGTTCTCTTTTCAGCATCTTGATTTCTCATTTCCCCTTTTAGCATAATATATCTAATAGTGCCATCTTGAGTAGGATGGCCTTTAAAATAATTTACAAGCATCTGCCCCTGTATTGTTCCAGATTGCTCTGCTTTAGCACCTACATAGTAAACTTTATTCCATTTTTCCACATCTTCTTTTTTAGGCTGGCGATTTACAAATACTGTAGGTATATTTGCTTTTTTACATTTTTCAATAATCTGCCCTGCAGCATTAACATCCACTGGATTTATATCAAGTACATCGACTTTTCTATTTATAAAGAGACTTATCTTGTCATTTTCAACTGTTTGGATATTATTTCCATTCCAAATATCAACTCTAGCTTTTCCATTAGATACCTTATACATCTCATTCTTAAGTTCAGTTATCCATGTATTATTAAACTCATAGGCAACAAAACCAATTACAGGTTCATTTTTATTTGAAGATAAAGAATTTGAACAGCCTGTCCCCAAAATAATAGTTAATAGACCAGTAACAGCAATTGATTTCATACATTTCTTCACAATCAAAGCCCCCTAAAAATATCTAAATTTTTCCCTTATATGCAACCTGCCAATAATCGATTAAAATTAATCGATTATTGGCAGGTTGCACCACTAACTCCAAACTCTCCAGGTGCCCAATTATAGAGAATTTTTCATTGTTTCCAACTTTTAAAAACATACTAAATTATTATTTAATTTTACTGCTAAAATTGAAAATAATCAATAAAATAGAGCCAAAAGTGAAAAGTTTACACTTTTGGCTCTATTTTTATCCAATCGCCACCATTACTAACACCCCCATCGCACACAACGAAAGCGACTATCGCCAAATCAAAGATTTGGAATATCTGCTTTTCTACCAAAATGGGGGATAAGTACTGCTACGTGCCTGAATAAGTTCTTCCCCTAAAGGATAACGTATTATAAGTGCTAAAGACACTAAGAATACTGTTAATAAGGTTCATCTGGATAAAGTCGTCCTTACAAGCAAACTACACCTGAACCTAAGAATCACTTGATAAAAGTTAATTTGCAGTTACAATACCCAACTTTTCACGCAAAGCTTTATAAGTATCATCAATATACTTTTCAGCTTTATCTTGATCTTCTATTGCCTCAACCTTAACTGCACAGTATTTATATTCTGGAGTTTTTGATATAGGGTCCAGATTATCTACTGTAAGTTCATTGCAGGCACCAATCCACCATTGATAAGTCATATAAGTAGCTCCTTTTAAAACTCTATCTGTAACATTTGCCCTTGTTACTACAGAATCTCTTTTTGAAGATACTCTAACTAAATCTCCTGTTTTAATTCCAAGTTCTTCTGCATCTTCTATACTCATCTGTATTTTTCCAGGTTCATCTTCTAGCTGCTGTAGAGCACGACAATTTCCTGTCATTGTCCTTACAGAGTAATGCCCTATTTCTCTAACTGTACACAAACTAAGCGGATATTTTTCATCTGGTGATTCTTCTGTAGGTCTCCATTCTGAAGCAAATAAAATACCCTTTTTGCTCGGAGTACTAAACTCGTTGTTTTCATACAAAACAGGAGTTCCTGGATGATCTTCTGTAGGACATGGCCAAAGTACACCATCTAAAGTTTCCATTTTCTCATAAGTTGCACCTGCAAATTTAGGTGAAAGGCTTCTCATTTCATCCCATATTTCCTTTGTATTATTATAGTGCATTTTATATCCCATAGCTGAAGATAACTCGCAAATTATCTGCCAATCAGGTTTTGCTTCACCAATTGGTTCAACTGCCTTGTTAAACTTTTGCAATCCTCTATCTGCAGCACTATATACCCCTTCATGTTCTCCCCAGGCAGTTGCTGGCAAAATTACATCTGCATGTAATGTAGTTTTATTCATAAATATGTCCTGAACTACTACAAATTCAAGCTCATCCAAAGCCTCCCTTACTTCATTTGAATTTGGATCACTTTGAACACAATCTTCACCCATAATATAATATGCCTTTAATTTATGTTCCTCCAGTACTGCTTTAGGTACTTCAGTCAAATGATAGCCAATTTTGTCTGGAAGATTTTTTACTCCCCAAGCTTTTTCAAATTTTTCTCTCACATTTTTATCTGTAACACTCTGATATCCTGGAAAATTATTTGGAAGTGCTCCCATATCACAGGCTCCCTGAACATTATTTTGTCCTCTTACAGGGCCTATTCCAACACTTGGCCTTCCATAATTTCCTGTTAGTAGTGCCAAACCAGCTAATCCTTTTACCACATCTACAGCTTGACCAAATTGACATACTCCCATACCATAAAGTATCATTGGGTTTTTAGCTGAAGCATACATTTCCATAGCTTTTTTAATCTTTTCTGCTGGTACATTTACTATTTTTTCTACATATTCAGGTGTATATTTCTTTATAACTTTAATATATTCATCGAATCCTTCTGTATATTTTTCTACATAATCTTTATTGTATAAACCTTCATTAATAAGAACATTGGCAAAACCGTTTACAAGTGCCATATTAGTACCACCCTTTATCGGAAGCCATAAATCTGAAATTCTTACACTTTCTGTTACCCTAGGGTCCACTACTACTATTTTTGCACCTTTTTGTCTTGCCTTAACTATTCTTCTTGCTACCATAGGATGAGATTCTGCAGGATTATACCCAAAAATAAATACCAAGTCTGCATTATCAATTTCAGGAATGCTATTAGACATTGCACCATTTCCCAACACTTTAGCAAGTCCAGCTACAGAAGGTCCATGACAAACTCTAGCACAGTTGTCCACATTATTTGTTCCAATAACAGCCCTCATAAATTTTTGCATAATATAGTTAGCTTCATTTCCAGGACCTCTAGAACAACCAGTACCCATTATAGAATCAGCGCCATACTTGTCTCTTATTTCTCCCAATCTTTTTGCAGTAAAACTGATAGCTTCATCCCAAGTAACTTCTTCGAGCTTGCCATTTTTTCGTATCTTAGGCTTCCTTATACGTGGAGTTAAAAGCTTAGGATCATTTAAATAATCCCATCCATAATAACCTTTAAGACAAAGCTCTCCCTCATTTGTTCTGCCCATAGCAGGCTCAGCTCTCTTAATTTTCCCATCTTCAACCACTAAATACAGTCTGCAACCAGCACCACAGTAAGGACATACAGTTAATACTTTATTCTCCATAATAACTACCCCATTATTTTTTATATTTTTTGAATCTTTCTATATTTAATATATCACTAAAAAAGTGTGCAATTCAAAGACTATAAGAAATACTTATTCGTTGTTATTAGTAGTATTAAAATTTTTTATAGTGGCTCTTTTCTGTAAAATTGGTTATTATACATATTGTAGTACATACTCTTCTTTTTAATTAAATCTTTATGACTTCCTTTCTCTACTATTTCTCCCTTATCTACTACCATTATAATGTCTGAATTTTTAATAGTACTTAATCTATGAGCAATAATAAAACTAGTTCTCCCCTTCATAAGTTTATTCATAGCATCCTCTATTTTAAGTTCTGTTAGTGTATCCACATTACTAGTAGCTTCATCTAGAACAAGTATTGCGGGATTTGAAAGTATTGCTCTTGATATAGCTATAAGCTGTCTTTCGCCTTGACTTAAATTGTTTCCTCCCTCATGAATTAAAGTATTATATTTTTGTGGAAGTTTCTCAATAAATGTCTCTGCATTAGCAAACCTAACTGCCTGCTTAATTTCAGTAAAATCTGCATCTAACTTACCATATCTTATATTTTCAAGTATTGTTCCCGCAAAAAGATACGTATCCTGAAGAACTATACCAAAACATTTTCTAAGACTATCTCTCTTATAATTTCTTATATCCTCTCCATCAATTAAAATTTTACCAGCTGATACATCATAAAATCTAGTGACCAAATTTACAATAGTTGTTTTACCAGCTCCTGTAGGTCCAACAAGGGCAACTTTTGTACCAGGACTTATATCAAAACTTATGTTTTTTAATATTTTAACACCTTTTCTATAGCAAAAGCTTACGTTTTCAAAGCTAACCCGTCCTTTTACATGATCAAATACCTTTGCATCAGAAATGTCTTCCAACTCCTCTTTTTCATCTAGTACTTCAAATACTCTTTCTGCACCTGCTGCTGCTGATTGGAGTGTATTAAATATACTAGCTATATCATTTAATGGTCTTGCAAATTGTCTTGAGTAACTTAAAAAACTAGCTATAATTCCCACTGTTATAATATTCTTTAAAGCTAACACTCCCCCTACACCTGCTACAGCTGCAAAACCTATATTGTTTATTACATTCATTATTGGCATTAAAAACCCTGACCAAATTTGAGCTTTTAACCCTACTTCACATAGGGAAGAATTTATTTTATTAAACTCCTCTATACACTTTTCACCATGATTAAAAGCTTTTACTACTTGAATCCCAGATATTGTTTCTTCTATATGTCCATTAAGTTTTCCAAGTTCTATCTGTTGATCTTTAAACAGCGGATTTGTTTTTTTTGCTATACTCTTAGTTAATAAAAAAACCATAGGCACTGTAATTAAAGTCACAAAAGTAAGAAACGGACTTAATATAAGCATCATTACAAAAGATCCTAAAACTGTTATTACTCCTGACATAAGCTGAACCGTAGATTGTGATATAGTACTACTTACATTTTCTACATCGTTTGTAAGTCTGCTCATAATTTCTCCGTGAGTATTCATATCAAAAAAAGATAGTGGAAGCTTTTGAAGTTTGCCAAATAAATTTTTTCTAAGACCCATTATTATCCGCTGGGCTACCCCTGACATAATCCATCCCTGAAAAAAAGTTAAAATAGTATCCACTACATAAGTTAATAAAAGCAACATAATCATTATCCAAAGCATATTAAAGTTTACTTTTCCATAGGATTCTGACATGGCATCAATAGCTCTTCCTATAAGATAAGGTCCTATAAGTCCTACTACAGAATCTATTATTACAGATATGAGTATTATAACTAGTAATTTTCTCTCACTTCCAAAATATTTCCACAGTCTTAGAATCGTTTTTCTTAAATTTTTTGGTTTTTCTACAGGTCCAAGTCTTCTTCCCCTTCCTCTCTTTCTAGCACCTAAAGGAACTGTTATATTATTTCTATCATATTTTCCCATATCCTCTATATATTCTCCTTTCCAAACTGAGATATTAATATGTCTTCATAAGTCTTACAGGTTTTCACAAGTTCATCATGTTTTCCAATACCTATTAATTTTCCACCATCAATTACAAGTATTTTATCTGCCCACATTATAGAAGATATTTTCTGTGAAATTATGATACACGTTAAATTTTCTAAACCTTTTCTTAAATTTTCTCTTATCTTAGCTTCTGTAACTGCATCTAATGCACTTGTACAGTCATCAAATATAAGTACTTCAGGGCTTTTAATAAGTGCACGTGCTATGGAAATCCTCTGTTTTTGCCCACCTGAAAAATTGATTCCTTCTTGTCCAATTTTAGTATCATATTTTTCAGGAAATCTATCTATAAATTCATTAGCTTCTGCAATTTCACAAACTTTTTTTACTTCTTCTAGAGAAGCATTTTCTTTGCCCCATCTTATATTCTCAATAACAGTTCCAGTAAATAATGTTGTTTTTTGAGGCACTAACGCTATTTTATCCATCAAAGTTTTTTGATCTATATTCTGTATATTCACTCCATCAATTTTTATGATTCCAGAAGTTACATTATAAAATCTAGGTATTAAATTCACCAAACTGCTTTTACCTGAACCTGTAGGTCCAACAATACCAATTGTTTCTCCTGGCATACAGTTAAAACTAATATTATTTATAACTTGATGTCCATCTGAATAGGAAAAGCATACATTTTCAAAATCTATTCTCCCTTTTTCAGTAAAATTTGTAGAGACTTCATTAAATTCTATGTCATTCTCCTCATCCAATATCTCAAAAATTCTAACTGCTGAAGCTTTAGATCTAGCAAATACATTAAATATAGCAGATATCATCATAATAGAAAAAAGTATTTGTGTCATATAATTAGTAAAAGCAATTATTTTCCCTACCTGAATATCTCCTGCCTCTACATACTTTCCACCAATCCACAAAACACATACTATTCCTATATTGATAATCAAATTTCTTCCTGGAGAAAATAAAGACATGATACGCATTGCAGTTGTAGTTAATTTTCCTAAATTTTTATTTGCAATTTCAAATTTTTCACTTTCATAATTAAATCTGTTAAATGCCTTTACCACCCTTACTCCAGACAAATATTCTCTCATAACAGAATTTATTTTATCAAGTGATACTTGAACCTTCATAAAATAGGGATATTCTATTTTCATATTTAAGAATATAAGTAAAACTATAATTGGTATTATAATAAACAATATCACTGCTAAATGTAAATTCAGCTTGGACGCCATAATAATACTTCCAATACAAACAATAGGAGCCTTTACAAATATCCTCATAAGTCCATTGACAAAATTTTGAACTTGAGTTACATCATTGGTAAGACGTGTTATAAGTGAACTGCTTTTAAATTTATCAATACTATTAAGTGAAAAACTCTGAATTTTTTTAAATAAATCTTCCCTTAAATCCCTACTAAATTTTTGAGATACACTTCCAGATAAAATATTACGTCCTGATGCACCTAAAGCACCTAATCCTGTAACTGTCAGCATTATAAATCCGTGTTTAACTATGTAATCCATATTCTTATTTGCTACACCTATATCTACTATTTTTGACATTATAGTAGGCTGTATCAAATCACACATTGCTTCCACAGCAAGACAAAATATAGCAAGGCAAAAACCTTTCCAGTATTTATGTATATATTTTTTCATATATTTCAATGGACACACTCCCCAAATTTTATCTTATTTATTGATAATATTACTTTTTAATTGCAATTTCAATTATGAACATAAGATTAATTAAGCTTCTTGTCTAATGCAAAAGTACTAATTATACTGTATAATTATCTAGAAGTTAAATAGAATATTATGTAAACCTATGAATATCAATCTAATTTAAAGAGGCGATTACTTTGAGAAATTTTTTAAATAAACTTTCTTATTATTTTAGAGAAAGTTATGGTATTGATAAACTTTCTACCCACCTTTATATTGGCGGAATTGTTCTATCTTTATTTAGACGTACAGCTACACTAGGGTTTGTATTTTTCATATACAGTACCTGGAGGTGCCTTTCAAGGAATAAATACAGGAGATACAAGGAACTTGAGGCTTATGAAAATTTCATCTCACCTCTAGCTAAAAGGTTTAGTGGGTTTACCTATTCTATGAACAATCATAAACAGTATAAAATATTTAAGTGTCCAAATTGCTCCCAAAAATTAAGAGTTCCTAGACACAAAGGAAAGATAACCATAACATGTAAAAATTGTGGTACTTCTTTTAAAAGGAAATCTTAATCTTTTTCATTAACATAGTTTATGATAAAATAGAATAAAAACTTGAAAAGTAGGTGCTGCTATTGGGTGAAAGAAGAATATTTGTGGCAGTTTTTAAATTTGTAATTTTAATATTTTGGACAATGTTTCAATTTGTAGCTATTGCACTAGTTTTCAATTCATTTAATATATCCTTAATATATTACTTTGTCTTTTTTGAAATCATAAGTGTCATTTTCGTAATTCATTTAAACTATAAGGATAAAAATACTTCTTATAAAATAAGCTGGATAGTTTTAATTCTTCTCATTCCAGTAGTGGGAGCACTTATTTATATTTTTTCCATGATTGGAATAAAACGTAACTTTAATAAGATAAACAAAATAGAATTGGATAAAGACGTATTTCCAAAAGAAGACCAAGATATGCTTTCTTCTTTTAAAAATGAAAATAAAATGAGATACAATGAAACAAGACTTATAAAAAATATTAGTGACTATGGATGCTATATAAATACAAAAGTTGATTACTTCTCGTCAGGGGAAGACATGTATAAAAAACTTTTAGAAGAATTGAAAAATGCCAAGAAGTTTATTTTTTTAGAGTACTTCATAATCTCAAAAAGTAAAATGTGGGATGAAATTTTTGAGATTTTAAAAGAAAAAGCCAATAATGGTGTAGAAGTAAGAGTACTAGTAGACTATGTTGGTTCTCTTGTTGTTTTACCAAAAAATTTTAAAAGGTCTCTTAAAGTCAATAATATAAAATTAAAAATATTTAATCCATTTAAAATAATTTTAAATTTTATGCTAAATTACAGAGATCACAGAAAGATAACTGTAATTGATGGAACTGTTGCTTTTACTGGTGGAATTAATATAGGCGATGAGTATATAAATGAATATAAAAAATATGGTTACTGGAAAGACATGGCTGTATGCTTAAAAGGAGAAGCAGTTTATAGTTTTACAATTATGTTCTTAAGAATGTGGCAATCAATATCAAAAAAGAAAGAGGACTTTTCAAAATATAAGACTTCATTCAAACTAGAAAAAAGTCAGGGTATTGTAATGCCTTATAACAGTGGACCCATAAAACCTGATGGCGCAGCAGAATACGTGTATTTAAACATTATAAACAGTGCTAAAAATTACATTTATATTACTACCCCCTACTTGGTAATAGGATATGAAATGACACTGGCACTTTGCCTCGCAGCAAAAAGGGGAGTAGATGTGAGAATAATAACCCCTTTTATTCCAGATAAAAAAATCGTACAGATTCTCACTAGATCTCATTATGACAACTTATTAGATTCAGGAGTAAAAATATACGAATATACACCAGGATTTATCCATGGAAAAACTTTTGTATCTGATGGGGAATGTGCAGTAGTTGGAACTATAAACTTAGATTACAGAAGTTTATATTTGCATTTTGAATGTGCAACCTACCTGTACAATGTCCCCATAATAGATAATATTTACAAAGATTTTTTAAGAACTATAGAAGTATCAAAAAAGATAAACAAAGATGTATGGGAAAAAAGAAGTCTTTCAAAAAAAATTGTAGAATCAATTTTGAGAATGTTTGCTCCATTAGTATAAACAGAGTTCTTGCATCAAATATAATTTTAACCCCACTTGATGCCAAGAACTCTGTTTATGTTATCCTGCTTTTTTGACTTTGCAGATACATGTTACAAGTATAGTGACAATTGGCAAAATGTAACACAACAAGGCATAGGGTGCATACTTAATGGTAGAAATACCTGTGACTGCTAAAATTAATAAGGAATTTACATTCCATGGAACTAATGGAGCAATAACAGTTCCAGTATCAGATATTGTTCTAGCTAATATCCTATTTTCCACACCTAATTCCTCGTACTTGTGTCTCAAAAGTTGTCCTGGTAATATTATGCCAACAGTTTGATCACAAGCTATTGTGGACATTCCGCTTATAGCACAAGTCTTTATAACCAATTCTTCCTTTGATTTTATAGTTGAAATTACTTTATCCACTATAGGTTTTATAAGTCCTGTTCCTTGAAAAATACTATTTAACGAAATAGCTCCTGCCATTATAAGTAAAACCTCAACCATAGAAGTTATTCCACCACCAGTTAATACCTTATTCAAATACTCATATTTCGTATTTCCCACATAACCCGTAGTTATTTCCATGACAACACCCCAAATGCTAGTCTTTTGTACTGTCATAGATAAAATCACACTGGCCACTAATCCAAGTGAAAGTGAGTTAACTATTTTTACACCTAAAAAAGACACTATAAAAATTACTGCAGGTATTAGTAAAGAAAGTGGTGAAATTACAAAACTCTTTTTAATGGCGGTAGTATATCTATTTATATTTGAAGAATTAGAACCCAAACTATACCTTTGTCCAATGTAAAAATATACAGAACCAGCTATCAAATATGCAGGAAATAATATCTTAACCATAGATGACAACATATTTTTATAGGATGTTTTTACAGTGGTTAATGTAAGATTTACAAGTCCTGAAATTGGAGACATTTTATCTGCTAAAAATGCACCTGAAACAATTACTCCTAAAATAATATAATCTGGAATTCCAAAAGCCTTTGCCAACCCTAAGCTTGCAATTCCAATAGTACTTATAGTTGCAAAAGCAGACCCTATAAACACTGCTACAGCAGACGTAAGTATAAAAATCGTAAATAAAATATTCATGTGCTGCATATATTTGAAGCCATAGTACATTATTGTAGGTATAACTCCAGATGAAAACCATACAGGGATTAAAGCCCCTATCAATAAAATTAAAGTAAGCAATTGTCTACAGTCAAGAAGGCTATTCTTTACCATAACTAATAGCTCCGTAACACTAAACCCACTTTTTACAAAAACACAGGTTGAAAAAATTATGCTTATAGTAAATGCGTAAAATAATGATGCCTTAAAAACTATAGAGCTGAGTATGGCCATAAATGTAAAAATTAAAACGATGTACCTATGTCTTTCCTGGATGTTCTTATTGCACATAATACGCCTCCAAAACAATTAATAATTATCTTAACTTGCAAAGTTTTTAAACTGTGAAGTTGAGCAAATATTTAAAAAACTCCCACATTTTATATTATATTATCTTTGTTAAAAAAGTCTAGTAACTTTTATAAAAAATAGAAGGTCATAATAACCTTCTATGAGATAATTCTATATAGTTATCTTTCAAATTTATTAAGTAGTCTTTCTAGTTCCCGTGCTTGCAGGGCAGATTCTTCTGCAAATTTTTTAAACACCTGATTTATTTCTTTATTCTCTATTTTACCAGAATACTCCTGGTAATCTCTAACGCTCTCCTGCTCATCAAGAAGTTTTTGCTTTATCATATCTTCAACTGTTAACTTCATCCTTATCTCTCCTTTCTACCAATAGTTTTTGTTACATAAAAAAGTTTTATTCATTATTAATTTGTTTATATGTTACAAAAATAAAGATTGAAATAAAAATAAAAAATATTATCCATAATAACTGATAGTCTATTTTAGCAATGATAAAACCACTAAAAGCACTGCCCAATCCACCACCACAAAATAAACCAAATCCAATTAATCCTGAAGGTAATCCTTTAGAATCAGATGCCACATCAAAAGCCATAGTAGCCAATGTAGATTGAACGAAAATGTATCCTATGCCCAAACTGATAGTGGCAACCAAACCCATTTCCCAGCAGTGAAAATTTATTAAAAATAAAGCCGTCATTAGTGCAAATATTTCACCTAATATGATCACATTTTTATATCCTATTTTTACATTTAACTTTCCCATGATAGAACCTGCACCGAGACAAGCAAATCCATAAAACATTACAATTATTCCACATTCCATATAATTTAACTTTAAGGCATAGTGAAAATAGGCACCTAAATAACTATACAAACCCAAAAATAAAAAACCGGCTATAAATGCCATAGGAAAAATTATTTTCCCACTTGGTGTTAAAGTAACACGTTTAACTTCAGTAAAAAACTTCTTATTTACAGGAACAATATTACCTTTAGGTATGGTAAGCAAAAGAAATACCGTGCATATTGCAGCTGCCACAAAAAAAATAAATAATACACGCCAGCTGACGTATCTGGCTAATGTTCCACCTAATCCAGCGCTAAAACCTTGTCCTAAAAAAACAATTCCCATAAATTTTCCAACATATTTTGATCGCTTTGAAACTGGAACAGTATCTCCAATCAAAGCCAAAGATACAGCTATAATACCTGCAGCAAAAAATCCTGTTACTGTCCTCCATACACTCAGCACAAATAAAGATCTAGCAAATGCACACCCACAAGTTCCTAAAGCAAATCCACATATAATCAATTTAAGTATTCTAACCTTACTGTAACAATCACTAAAATATCCATAAACAGGCTGCATTATTCCATAAGGTATCATATATAATGTCAATATAATACCAGTCCTGGGGATTGATGTATTAAATTCTGAAGCTATGGCCGGAAGTATCGGCGATACAAACCAATTATCAGCAGCAGAAATAAACCCTCCAATTCCTAAAATTACAATTAATATATCATATTTTAAGCTTACTTGTTCTTCATTTTTACAAATTAAATGCTTCATATTTTATATCTCCTTATATAGTATAATTAAAGTATATGAAATATATATTTTCTATACAATGCAAAAAATACTAATGTGGCCTAGTACAGATTCATAGGAAGTAGGTAGTTTTATGAAGTATGACGTTATTTACACATATATAAAAGAACAAATATTTAAAGGATATATTAAACCGGGTAAAAAATTGCCTTCTATAAGAAACATATGTAAAAAATTTGAGTGCAGCAAAATAACCGCTGCCAAAGCATATGACTTATTGATAAAAGATCACATAATATACTCTGTACCTAAAAGTGGATACTACCTTATTGAAAATAATCTAAATATGAATAATAATTTTGATAATAAAAGTATAGATTTTTCAACATCTGCTCCAGATGAACGTATTTTGCCTTATAAAGAATTTCAGGATTGTTTAAATCAAGCATTGAATTTATATAAAAAAAATCTTATCTCTCCTCCTAGTACGCAGGGAGTTGAAAACTTAATTTGTACCATACAAAAACAGCTTCAAAATTATCAAATTTTTACTGACAAGCAGTATATATTTATAACAGCAGGCTCTCAACAAGCTATAAATATACTCACTATGATGGATTTTCCAAATGGTAAGAAAAATGTGCTTATTGAGGAACCAACCTATTACGGAGTTATAGAATCTTTAAAACTTAATAATGTAAATATTATAGGTATAAATAGGACTTCAAAAGGAATAAATCTTTATGAACTTGAAAATATATTTAAACACAAAGATATAAAATTTTTTTATATTATCCCGCGTTTTCACAATCCTACAGGATTTTCATATTCAAATAGTGAAAAAAAACAAATATTAAAACTTTGCCACAAATATAATGTATATATAGTTGAAGATGACTATTTAGCTGACTTGGATATTGAAAAAAGGTCTGACCCAATATATGCTTTAGATTCTTACTCAAAAGTTATATATGTAAAAACCTATTCTAAAGTATTATTGCCTGGATTGAGAATTTCTGCAATTGTACTTCCAAAAGAGATACTAAAAACTTTTGGGAAATATAAAAAATGGAATGATTTAAGCACATCTGTACTTTCACAGGGAGCCTTAGAAATTTATATAAAAAGTGGTATGTTCGACATACATGCAAAAAAGCTTAGGGAGGTATATTCTAAAAGAATGGTCTGTCTTAATAAATGTGTAAAAACTTGTTACAACTCTAATATAATTTGGCACGTTCCACCTTCAGGTTTTTTTGCCAGTTTTGAGGTGGTTAACAGTACACATATAGACTATATAATTAATGGTTTAAAGTCAAAAAACATTCTTCTCATTGATCCAAATATATTTTATTTAAATACTAATATACAAAAAAAATTAGTAAGACTGAGTGTTAGTAGAACTAATACCATTGAAATTGAAAAAGGTATAAGCAAAATTTGCACTATAATTAGATAAATTTACGTTACCTTAATTAAATCTTAAATTTCATAAATTATTGTTGAATTTTCCATTTTTTGTGATATCATTATATTCATAATAATATACTCAACTTTTGCACATACGAAATTTTGACTTAATATAAAAAAATTGCGACATAACTTTTTCAAGAGGACAATTGACAGAGGACAGAGGACAATGAAGGTAAGTTTTCCTCCTTACGTCAGAAAACTAACTTATTTTTAAGCTTGTTTTGCTAATGCAAAACATCGCTTAAGCAGGCTCTAAAATCTATGATTCTCAGATAATTGCTTGCTCAAAAAGTACTTCTTAGAAACAAAAAAACGTGAGTTTCTTTTAAATTAAAGATTTTTCGTAGTGCAGCGGAGAAAAATACTCCTTCACTGTCCTCTGTCAATTGTCAATTGTCCTCTCAAAGCTTAAACTGAGAAATTTAAGTAATATGCTAAAATAGTTCTTATTACATTGGCACCTATATTATTAGATAAACTATAGAGGGGATGATTATTCAATGATAAAAAAAGTATTTTCTTGTATTTTAATATCAACTTTTCTCGTATTTTCAAATGCAGCCATTGTAAGTGTAAATGCAAGCCCTGCAATAACTACTAAATCAACTTCAGATGTAATTACTGTAAGTATGGATGGAACCAATGTTTCTTCAAAAGATGGACAGCCTTATCAAGATTCAAATTCAATAGTTATGGTACCTCTTAACGCAGTAATTCAAAAGCTTGGCAATAATTCAAATATCCAAATAAAAGATGGTTCTGCTGCACTTACCACTTCTGATTTCACTATAAAACTTGAAAATAATAATAAAAAGGTAATAATAAATAATGAGGTTTTTAGTTTATCCACAGCACCTATTATTAAAGGAGCTACTGTTTTCGTGCCACTGGAGTTTTTTAGCCAATTCCTTGGTAAGACAATAGATTGGGATAGCAGCGCAAAAACAGCTAAAATACTTACTCCTGCAAAAAATACAGAAGAATATTTTCAAAGTGTAGTAAATTCCACCAGATATTTAAATACTTCACAAAAATTAGACAACTATTTAAGCTTACTCCAAAGTGCAGATAACTTCCACGGAAGTGTACTTGTAGCTCAAGATGGAAATATACTTATTGATAAAGGTTATGGTAAAGCAGATGCAGAACAAAACATCAAAAATACACCACAAACTGAATTTCCAATTGGCTCCATGACAAAGCAATTTACAGCAATGGCAATAATGCAGCTAGTTGAAAAGGGATTAATCAATGAAAATGATCCCCTATCTAAATATGTACCTGACTTTCCGAAAGGTGACACTATAACAATAAAAAATCTTCTTACCCATACTTCAGGAATTCAAAATTGTACTAACTTTCCTGAGTTTTGGTCTATGAAGCTTGATTCTTTTAAAGATATAAATAATGTAATCAATCTATTTAAAAATAAACCTTTAGAGTTCACCCCAGGAACTGATTTTGACTATACCAACTCCGGATACATTTTACTTGGATATATAGTTACAAAGGTAAGTGGAATGAGTTACATTGATTACCTTCAAAAAAATATATTTGATCCTCTTAATATGAAAAGCACAGGACTAGGTTATAATGGTGCTGATAAAATGTATACATCTACAGGCTACAGTGGTTATTTAGATCAGTATCCTATAAGTGACGAAATAACTTTAAATGGTGCTTATGGTGCAGGAGCTCTATACTCAACTACAGAAGATTTATACAAATGGGACAGAGCATTATATACTGAAAAATTAGTAAAACAATCCACTTTAAAAAAGATATTTACAAATTATGTGCAAATGAGTAAAAATGGTCCTTATTACGGCTATGGATGGATGTTAACTGACGGCAAATACGGAAGAGAAATATATCACGGTGGAAATGTTCTAGGTTTTACAGGAAATATAGCAAGGTATCCAGATAAAGATTTAACCATAATCATGCTTACAAATGTAGGATATTATAATGTAAATTCCCTCAATGATGCTTTATCAAATATCTGTATGGGTGGAAGTTATGAGCTTCCAAGTGCAAAACAAGTAGTAAAAGTGGACAGTAAAACTTTAGATAAATATGCCGGAAACTATGCTATTCCAGGAGGGCTAAATATATCTATAACAAGTAATGGAAGTCATCTTTATTATGAACAGGATGGCAGTAAAGCAAAATACCAACTCTTTCCAGAATCACAGAATAAATTTTTTCTCAGAGTATCCAATGTAGAAATTAAATTTAATGTAAATGTTAAAGACCAGACTACGGGATTAGATTTATATCAGTTAGGTGAAGATATCCAAATAGATAAATCCAAATAAATATAGAGTTTCTAAGTGGAAAGTTTACTTATAACAGCCATATACTAACAAATTTCATTACACTAAAAACTTTTAATAAGTCTAAAGCTTGGTATTTTGAAAACCTAAAGGTACTTAGATAAACTCGTACCTCAAACACATCTAAGTACCTAAGGTTTTCTAAAATACCAAGCTAAGACTTATTTATAAAAGTTTTTAAATGTAATTTCAATTTTGTTAGTATATTTTATGTATAAGGTAAATTTTCAATTAGAATCACTATGTAGGCTTTTTCTAACTAAAGCATTACATAAATTGTAAAGTCGCAGCTTAAAATCCCTGTAATTTATTTTACTCTATTAAAATTTAAAATAAAGCAGGTACCCTTGCCTTCTTCACTTTTTACATCAATACTTGCAGAATGGAGAATCAATATGTTTTTCACAATAGTTAGTCCTATACCGCTGCCCTCAACTTCATTTCTACTTTTATCTCCTCTATAAAGTCTCTCAAAAATAAGTGGCAAATCTTCTTTTTTTATACCTATTCCACTGTCTTTTATACTTACAATTACATGTTGTCTGTCAAAGCTTAAATTAACATATATCTTGCCTCCAGGCAAAGTAAACTTAACCTTTTTCTTATACTTTGCATTTCTATTCACCACCAAATTTGTAACCTAATTTTATTACAGTTATAATATACTTTGGAAATCGCGTATCCCTTTCTATTTTTTTTCTAATATTTTTTATATGCACATCTATAGTTCTATCCGAACCTTCAAAATCAATACCAAATACCTGCTCAATCAACTGATCACGGCTTAAAACCCTGCCTCTATTTTTAGCAACGACGTATAAAATATTAAACTCATTAGGTGTCATAGGTATTTCTTCTCCCTTTAGCTTTACACATCTTTTGTCATGGTTTATTACTAATAATCCATCTCTAGAAATAATTTCAGGTTCTTCAGCAGAAGATAGTCTTCTAAATAGTGCATTTACTCTAGCTGTAAGTTCCCTTGGACTGCAGGGTTTAGTTAAGTATTCATCTGCTCCCATATTTAAGCCTTGTAATTTATCTGATAAAGTTGCCTTAGCTGTCAGCATAAATATATGTACATTAGATATTCTTCTAATTGTACTGCATACCTCCTCGCCATCAATATCTGGAAGCATTAGGTCAAGTATTACTAATTTAAATTCAATTTTATTGAATAATTTTATTCCTTCAAGACCCATGGTAGCACAATAAACCTTATATCCTTCTCTTTCAAGATAAGCTTTTATAACATCTGATACTTTTATTTCATCCTCAATAACTAAAATAGAATTCATAACATACCTCCAATATTATTGAAACAGAGTTTTAAACATGTTCTAATACTTATACACTTATATTTGTTAGATTTTGTTGTTACTATATGTCTTATTCTATGCTATCAAAAAATTATGTTGAACTTATAAAGATGATTTAAATATCTACATATTTTCTTGATATATTGTACAGGAAGATGTGATTATAATTTATCAATAAAACTTTTAGGAGGTACTTAATTATGGATATGACTCATTATATGTCACTACTTGCAGCCAATCAACCTTGGAACTTAATAATTTTTATGGCTATACCTGTAATATGTGCTGAAACTCTCACCATTACAGAATTCTTTATAATTTTCAATAGGATAGAAAATGGTGGCATTAAAACTTTAAATAAAATCGTTGGTATTTTCGATGGGTTTTACTTTACCGGTATATTTATCTACCTATTATTTAATGCCGTAATACCTTTAACTAATACTGGAGGATGGCATACATGGGTTGATGTGGTAGCAGTTGGTTTTTATTTAAGCGGCGTTGTATTTCTTTTACCTATAGCATTGATGGAACTTAATATAATATTTAAGAATAAAACTCCAGAGTCAAAAATGAAGATTCATTTTATTCTTGTAGGGGGATTTCTTATAGTAGCCCATGTGGCAATGATTTTTGGCATGGTAAATCCTGAAATTATAAACAGTATGCCAACCATGCACAATATGTAGCTTATAGTTTAAAGAACACAGTTCAACTTTTTAATTAAAAATAGACTTATACTCTGTATAAGTCTATTTTTACTATTATTCTTTTTAAAGCAATTTTAAAATATCTGCTTTCATTTCCAAAAGTTTTTTAGAAAATATTCTGTTTTTCTTGTTCTTGCTTTCAAAATCTACATTAATTTCTTTTTTAATCATTCCAGGTTTAGATGACAGTACATATATCCTATCAGAGAGCAAAATGGCTTCTTCTATGTCATGAGTTACAAAGAGTATGCTTCTTTTCAATTCTTGCTTCATATCAAGAATCCATCTTTGCATTTTACCT
The DNA here is from genome assembly GCF_001675205.1 of Clostridium coskatii. NCBI lineage: Bacteria > Bacillati > Bacillota > Clostridia > Eubacteriales > Clostridiaceae > Clostridium > Clostridium coskatii. Next base: position 68,210 of record NZ_LROR01000045.1, read on the forward strand.
CTAGTTATGGAATCCAGTGCACCAAAGGGTTCATCAAGTAACATTATTTCCTCAGAAGACAGAAAAGTTCTTAAAAAACTTGCCCTCTGTCTCATACCACCTGAAAGTTCATAAGGATATTTCTTTTCATAGCCCTTAAGACCAACTATTTCAATATACTTAACTGCCCTTTCTCTCGATTCTCTTTTATTTCTACCTCTTATATCAAGTGGAAGCACTACATTTTCCATTACAGTTTTCCAGGGCAAAAGCAAATCCTTCTGCTGCATATACCCTAGATCCCCTTTTACTGAAACCTCTCCACTATCTTCTTTAATAATACCAGTTATTATATTAAACAAAGTACTCTTTCCGCATCCACTTGGTCCTAAAATAGAAACGAATTCTCCCTTTTTTAAGTTAATGGATATATCTTTTAGTATAATATTTTCCTCAAAACTTCTACTCACATTTTTAACTTTTATAATGGAATCATCCTGCTTATTTTGGTAAAAATTCATTTGTGAAAGCATCGCTTGTTTTTAGCTCCTTTTTAATTAACCCTTTACTTTGCAAAAATTTAGCATATCTACTCCATACATCAGATTTCATTACACCCCATCTAGGTGCATCTGATATGTACTGTTTTGCCATATATTTCTGACTTTCTACAGCCAATTTCTTATCTATTTCTGGTGCATGTTTGACAAGTATTTTTGCACTTTCATCAGGATTTTTTATAGCATATTCATATCCCTTTGCTGTAGCCTTTAAAAATTTTCGAACTTTATCTGGATTTTGACTAATATTTTTATTACTAGTTATTAAAATAGGAGTGTAGTAATCAAGTGCAGGATCTAAATCTTTGACAGGTATAAAATTTAAGTCCACACCTTTTAGTTTTGCTTCAACTCCAGTCCATCCCTGGTAGATCCATGCAAAATCAACATTTTTCTTCGTAGATGCAAAGAAATCATCAGTTCCCATATTCACAATTTTAAGTTTACTAAAATCTGCTCCATTTTTCTCCATAACAGCTTTGATTACAGCTTCTTCTGAAGGGGAACCCCATCCTCCATAAACTTTTCCTTCAAAGTCTTTTACGCTTTTTACATTTTTGCTTTTAGGTGACGCAAAACCTGAAGTGTTGTGCTGTATTATTGTGGCAATGGATTTTATAGGAAGTGGATCTTTGTTTGTAACTGCGTAGGTTACATCTTCCTGATAGCTTACACCAAAATCTCCTTTGCCTGCAGCTACAAGATTTGTCACATTGCCTTGTGAAGGTTGAACTATCTTCACATCCAGTCCTTCCTCCTTATAATATCCTTTATCTAGTGCTACATATAATCCTGTATGATCTGTGTTCGGAGTCCAGTCAAGTATTACTGTAGTTTTATCTAAAGAAGCAGATGTCTGTTTCTTTTCACCAGTTCCACATCCCCCAAATAACAAACTTATAATAAATATAGTTACCGACAAAAATATAATTTTATTTTTTTTCATATTCGTCCCCTCTATTTCCAATGTATTATTTTTTTACCTATAAAATCTATAATGTAAATTATTATAATGCTTACAATAACAATGACTAAAATTGAAGCAAAAACCTTGTCCAATTGATAGGCATTTTTTGCCCTTACCATGTATACCCCAATGCCATTATCTCCTCCAAGCCATTCACCTATAATTGCAGACATTATCATATAAGTTGCTGCTATTTTTAAGCCTGAAAAAAAATTCACCATAGCATAGGGAAGCTTTAAGTGATAAAATGTCTGTAATCTTGAGGCTTTCATAGTGCTAAATAAATTTATATAATCCCTGTCTACTTTCTCAAAACCATCTACGAGGCTTACAACTATCGGGAAAAAGCATACCATTACCACTACTATTATTTTAGGAAGTACCCCAAATCCAAACCATATTATAAACAAAGGTGCAATTGCTATAGTTGGAATAGTTTGAGATATTAGTAAAATAGGATATATTGACTTTCTCACAATTTCAAAACTATCCATTATTATAGCTAATATAAAGGAAAATATTATAGATATAAAAAAACCTATAAAAGACTCGTACAATGTGGTTTCCGTATTTTCCATTATATTTTGAAAATCTGATACAAGAGTTTTTAAAATATCCAGCGGAGAAGGAATAATATACTGAGGAACATGGGCTAAGTTTATTGTTAACTGCCATATAATCACAACTATTATTATTGTAGCTATAGGATATATTTTACTTTGAATGTTTTTTGTTTTTTCCATATATAAGCACCTTCAGTCTATAATTTTAATTTATTAAAATTGTCATAAATTTTTTCTCTAACTTCTTCAAACTGGAGATTCTTTATTAAAGAAATTTTTCTTACAATATTTATAACTTCAGATGGATATCCATATTTTTTATTTACCCATTCAAGTGAATTAGGACCATCAGTTTCTGTTAAAATTCTGTCTAGAGGCAGAATCTTTACTATCTCATCTGTAAGTTTAGAATATCCTATATCAACACTTATTGTAAAATAGCACCCATACTCCAAAAGCTTTTTTAGTATATTCAAATCTCCACTATACCAATGAATTATAGGTGTTCTTAAATCATATTTTCTTATGTAATCCAATACCTCCTTTTCTGCTCCTTTAGTATGAATATTTGTTATTTTGTCATAATTCTTAGCTTTACCTAAAAAGTATTCAAATACTAGATTCATATAAGGATATTTTTCTTTCTCCAAAACCCAATAGTAGTCAAGTCCTATTTCTCCAATAATTTTACATTCCTTTACATAATCATCGAACTTATCTAAATCCTTGTAGTTTTTATGTGCCTCCCAGGGATGTATTCCAAAACATGGAGTTATATTTTTATTATCTTTACTTAATTTTTTTGTAAATATATAACTCTCTAAATCCATAGAACATCCCAATGTTTTGATATTGCTGTGATTTATACTATCAACTGCATTACTTAAATTGTCTTTATAAAAATCCATATGATTATGCGCATCTACAAACATTTTATTCTCTCCCTATACTTTAACAAAAATAAAAAGCACTATTATAAAAACAGTGCTTTGAATCCAATATTAAAGTAGCTTTCCTACGTCGGCGTTACCCGAATCAGGTTCAAAGGGTTAAAGTTTTCACTTTTCTCAGCACAAATGGCACCCCTGGCACTATAAATAATTTTAGATTAATTACATTTTTATACTAACACTTATCCAAATAAATGTAAATATATTATTTGTTCTTGTCCAAATTTAGTTTTTTAATTAAATTATGTCTCAAAATATAATCTGAATAACCAAGCTGATTCAATATGTAATCTTCTTCTTTTTCAAGTTTATCACTTTTAGAAATTTTATTTCCCGTATTTACATCATAATAAATATCATCTTGTGAAGAATAATAACAATCTTTATCTATAAAAGAACCATTTCTAAATGTAACTCTTTCGCTCTCAGGATTAAAGAGGTCTTTACCAAGCATGTCTTCTTCCTTAAGTTTAAATAAATTGCATACCGTAGGATATATGTCCATCTGACCTCCATAAACATGGTTTACTCCTTTCACAGATTCATCAGGGAAATGAATAAACATAGGAACCTTTTGAAGCTTTTCCCACTCTAAATCGGATTTGGAACTCGTCTTCAAAAAGTTAAAAAGCTGATCTTGTTTATCTTTAGGTATTGCATAATGATCTCCATATAGTACAACTATTGAATTTTTTAAAGTACCATTTTTGTCTAGTTCATCTAAAAACATTCCAAGCTGTTCATCTGTATAATGTATTGCCTTCATGTAATTTCCAATAAGACTTCCTTTATAATCTCCTACATCAAAGTCCCCATATTTATTTACATCATCATAAGGGAAATGACTTGTTAGAGTTATTAAAAAAGCATAGTATGGGCTTTTCATATTTTTTAACTTCTCTAGAGATTGAGTTAAAAAAGATTTATCACTTAAACCAAGTCCTATAGACTCGTTTTGTTTATAACTTTTTTCACCATAAAAAGTATCAAAGCCAAACTTTTTATACATTACATTCCTATTCCAAAAACTTTCCCTAAATCCGTGTAAAGCTGCAGTGTAATAACCTTTATCCTTAAAGTTTTTCGGCATTGCATTGTATTCATTGCCAGAGTAAAGCAAATAAGCTGCACCTGCTGATGCAGGATAAAGTGAATTGTTTGTCATAAATTCCGCATCAGAAGTTCCTCCAGCTGCCACCTGATAGTAAAAATTATCAAAATATTCCGAACGCGATATCCATCTATTTAAATTCGGGGTTATCTCCTTTCCATTTACAGAAGAATTTATAACAAATCCTTGAAGTGCTTCTACCTGTATCATTATCAAGTTTTTACCTTGTCCGATTCCATTTAAATTTTCATGACTGGACTTGCTTTTATCTATAAAATACTCTATAGCCTGAAACTTGTCCTTAGACACGGGAGTTAGTCTATTTATATTAGCAAAAACACAATTATAAATATCCAGGCAGTGATAATTTACTGTACCCAATTTTTTTGCTATATACACTTTATTATACATAGTTGTAAGAAGTCTTGGTTGTTCTTTTGATAAAGCATAAAAGCTTTTGAAATCAATAAAAATACCTACTAAAATAAATACTAAAAACATTGATACTCTAACTTTTGTAGAAAGCTTCCTATTTTGGCTTGTCAAATACCTATTTATAAAAGGAATTATAAATACAATATCAAAAAGATATAAAAAATCTTTAAAGTCCAGTAAATTAGCCACGCTAGATTTTACTGCATTTAATTGAAATCCGCTTATCAAGACAGATACAGATATGATATCTTTAAAATATTTATAATAGATTAGGTCACTAACTATGAATATACTTATAATGCAATTACATATATACAAAAATCTAGCACGACCTCTGGTTTTAAAAATGCAGGCAATGGATACCAATACAAATACTGAAGCTAATGCTGGAATAAATGAGCTTTTAAATGAACTCATATGTTTTCCATATACTAATATTTTAAACATTACTACAGTTACAAAAAAAATTACATCTATAAAATTTGTAAAAAAAGACTTAATTTTATCCATATTACTTTCCCCCTATGGACATTTGTAATCCTAAAATTAATGAAACTAATATGTATAATTATAAAACAATATGTTAACAAAATGAAAGTATTTTTTCGTACCTATTTACATAAATGCCATAGTGTAGCATAATATATTTATTACGAAGAAGTTAAAAGAATTAGGAGGTTGTATATTTAATGGGAGAAAAAGAAGATAACATAGAAGATAATATAGAAGAACTCTCAGTAAATGAAGAAGACAAAAAACAATTTTTGGAAGAACTTAAAAATAAAAATTTAGAAGAAGAGAAAAAACTTGAAGAGCTTAAAAATAAAAAATTAGAAGAACAAAAAAAGCTTGAGGAAGAAAAAGCAAGATTTGAAGAAGAGCAGAAAAAGAAGGAATTAGAAGAACAAAATAAACAAGTAGAGCATATTGAAGAACAACACACTAATGAAGAAGCCTCAGCCACAACTGAACCTAGTGAGGATAAGTCAAGTAAGAAAAAGGGAACTTTGATGCAGAATTTCAAAATTTCTTTCATAGACACAGCTGTATCAACTGTAGTTTCAATAGCAGCTCTATATTTATTTGACTTGCTATTAAGACTTATATTTGGATACTATGTGTCGGATATGAAGGGAGTATTTATTATACTATTTGTAGTAATACTAATTCTATATCCTATTATAATGAGAAGTTCCAAATTAAATAAAACATTAGGTGAAAAGTTCGCCAAAACAACATCCATAGAAAGGAAAGATTAAAAGTTGAAAAAAGGCAGCGAATATGAATTTTTCATAGAAGAACTACAATTTCCAGCTATAGGAATAGCAAAAAAAGATGATATGGACGTACTTATAAAAAATACTGTTCCAGGTCAAAAGGTAAAAGCTAGAATTACAAAGAAAACAAAACACTATTTAGAAGCAAAAGTTACAGAAATACTTGAAAATGTAAATTATGCAGTAGATCCGTTTTGTCCTCATTTTAATTTATGCGGTGGATGTACCTCTCAGTTTATACCTTATGACAAGCAATTAGAACTAAAAGAAAAACAAGTCCTAGATCTATTTGAAAAGGCATCCATTTGTGACTTTGAATTTCTAGGCATAGAAAAAAGTCCTGAAAAAACCGGATATAGGAATAAGATGGAATTTTCCTTTGGTGATGAGCAAAGGGGAGGACAACTCACCCTTGGAATGCATATAAAAGGAAGATCTTTTGGCGTTGTAAATGTAGATAATTGCAGCCTGGTAGATGCAGATTTTACACTTATTTTAGATAAAGTTGTGACTTATTTCAGGGAAAAAAATTTACCATATTATAAAATAAAAAACCACGAGGGGTATCTAAGAAATTTAGTATTGAGAAAAGGCAGAAATACTGGAGAAATACTTATAAATATTGTGACAACTTCTCAAATACAATTTGATTTAGATGGGTTTAATAAATTATTGCAAGGTCTCAACTATAAGGGCACTTTAGTTGGGATACTTCATACTGTAAACGACAATCTATCAGACATGGTAAAAGCAGATAACGTAGAAATACTATATGGTAGAGATTATATTATGGAAGAAATTTTAGGATTGAAGTTTAAAATATCTCCTGAATCTTTCTTTCAGACTAATTCAAGAGGTACGGAAAAACTATATGCTATGATTAAAGATTTTCTTGGAGATGCTTCCTCAAAAACAGTTTTTGACTTGTACTGCGGTACGGGAACTATAGGTCAAGTTTTATCTTCCAGTGTAAATAAAGTAATAGGAGTAGAACTTATAGAAAAGGCTGTTGCTTCTGCCAATGAAAATGCTAAGTTAAATAATATAAAAAACTGTAGGTTCATAGCTGGAGATGTAAAGGATGTTTTAAATACTTTAGAGGATAAACCAGACATAATAATACTTGATCCACCAAGGCCGGGAGTTCATCCTAAAGCATTAAAATATGTAATTGATTTTAATGCACCTGAAATAATTTACGTATCCTGTAATCCTAAAACTTTAGTTCAAGATTTAAATGTATTAATTGATGCAGGTTATAATGTAGATAAAGTAAAACTTATGGATATGTTTCCTCACACTCCCCACGTTGAAACCGTAGTTAAACTAAGCAAGTAAAATCAATTGCCATCATTTTAAAAGTGATGGCAATTGATTTTTTGCTAAAATGATACTGAATTAATTCCAAGTTCCAGCACTTGTATTTCCATTTCATACTCATATTTAGTTTTTGCCCTTAGGTCAAAACGCTCAAAAATCTGTATAGCCGTATCAGATAAATTAATTCCATTATTACTTGCAAATTTAATAAGTTCATATATAACCTGACAGGAAAGTTTCTCAGAATATCTAAATTTACAACATAAATAGCGACCTTCAGGTAAAATGAGATATTCTATATTTTTAAGACGTTTATCTGTAAAGTATCCAATCTGTGATACTAGTAAATCATGTGTCCCAGGTTTATAATCTTTTTTCTTGTAGATATAGCACATTGTATTTCCTTCGGCTGAAATAGCACTTTCAAATAAGTCTTCATTTCTTCTACAATATAAATCGATATCATAAATTGAAACATTGACATTTTTAACTGCAACATGACGTGACATAAGATATTGCTCATATATTTTCAAATCCATAGCACTGTTATCTCTATTTTTAAGGTTATTAATTGCCTCTGTAATAACTTCACTTGAATATTGCAGTTCTTGAATTTTTTTCTCAACAGATACTTTATGCTTGGATAAACACTCTAGAAGGATTTCATAATCATCAGAAGAATTCAACATAAATTTAATCTCTTCTAACGATACTTTTAAACCTTTATTCATATAGCGAATCAAATCAATATAAAAAAACTGATCATAAGCATAGTAACGATAATGTGTATTTTCATCAATACGAAAAGGTTTTAATATACCCATTGAATCATAAAGACGTAATGCTTTAATAGGTATACTCATTAGCTTAGATACTTCACCCGTAGTATATAAATCTTTCAATTCCGATACCTCCCCCTGAAAGCAAATTTATCTAATCTTTATTATATAATGCTTTATTTCCTTAATCAAACCATTTGAAAAATATATAAAAAGCTATTGACTCTTCCCCTGGGGCAGACTATATAGTTTAATTGTTAAAACAATAACTTAACAACTTGATGAAATACTATAAAAATGGAGTGAAAATAATGAATACAGTATCAATTACAATTGATGGTTATACGTTACAAGTAGATTCAGAAAAAAGCATTCTAAGTGCATCACTAGAAGCAGACATATACATTCCTCATTTATGTCATCATCCAGATCTACCTGACATTGGTGCATGTAGATTGTGTGTTGTTGAAATTGAGGGATGTGATGAAATAAAAACAGCCTGTACTACTAAGGTAGAGGACGGAATGATAATACATACAAAAACAGAAAAATTAAATGCAATGAGAAGATTATCCATGGAATTAATGTTAGCCAATCATGTTGACGACTGCACTACTTGTCCTAAATATCTAAAATGTGAATTACAATCATTAATTCAATATTTAGGAGTAAGTACTTCTCGTCTAAGAAGAACACTAAACAGTGTACCTGTAAACACATCTAATCCGCTTATTGTAAGAGATCTAAATAGATGTATATCCTGTGGACGATGCGTAAGAATGTGTAAAGAGGTTCGAGGAGTAAACGTTCTTAACTATGAAATAACAGAAGATGATAGAATCATGGTTGATATTCGGAACCACAATTCTTTAAAAGAAGAAAACTGCCGTTTCTGTGGAGCTTGTGTAGAAGTATGTCCTACAGGTGCACTTCAGGACAAAGAAGGAGTATTCAAGAAAAACTTAAATCGTGACCTAAATCTTATCCCGTGTAAAGCAGAATGCCCAGCAAATATTGATGTTCCAAAATATATTCGATACATTAGAGAAGGAAGATATCAGGATGCCATTGCAGTTATTCGTGAAAAAGCACCTTTTCCACATTCATTAGGGTATGTGTGTATGGCATTTTGCGAAAGTGCCTGTAGAAGAAAAGAAATCAATAAAGCTTTATCCATTAGAGAATTAAAGAGATTTGCAGCAGAGCATGATGAAGGTCTATGGCGTGATAAAGTTACCTTTAAACCTAAAACTAATAAAAAGATTGCAGTTGTAGGTAGTGGACCAGCAGGTTTAACAGCAGCATATTATTTAGCAAAATGCGGACATGAAGTTACAGTATTTGAAAAATCACCAGTAGCTGGAGGAATGATGTCAACTGGCATTCCAGAATATCGTCTTCCAAGAAAAGCTGTTCAGGATGAAATTGCAGAAATAGAGCGTGCAGGAGTTATTATATTGACTAATACAGAAATAACTTCACTTGAGAATTTAAAAACTAAAGGTTTTGATAAGATTTTATTGGCAATAGGAACAGGAAAAGGTGTTAGATTACCAATTCCAGGAGCTAACTACAAAAATGTATATGAAAATATAGAATTTTTACAAAGCGTTTCCCTTAAAAGGCCATTAACTGTAGGTGAAAAAGTAGTAGTTTTAGGTGGTGGAAATGTCGCATTTGACTGTGCAAGAGTAGCAAAAAGATTAGGAGCAAAGGATATTACAATGGCTTGTTTAGAGAATAGAGAATCTATGACTGCAAGCGATGACGAAATACAACAAGGATCAGAAGAAGGAATTAAAATTCTTAATTCAAGAACCTTTGTTTCCATAGAAGGCAGCTGCAATATTGCTGCAGGAGTAAAGTGCCAAGAAGTAGCATCCTTTAGTTTTGATGAAAATAAAAGATTGAAACTTGAAATAGCACCAGATTCAGAACATATAATACCAGCAGATACAGTTATTTTTGCTACAGGGCAAAGAGCAGAAATACCAGAAAAGTGGAATATACCTACTGGACGTGGAAATTCAATTATTACTGAAGATGGAATGAAGATAAGTGATAGTGATATGTATGCAGTTGGTGATGCAGTATATGGAACAAATTCTGTAATTAGGGCAATTGCAGCCGGACGTAAAGTTGCATCTGCTATAGATATTGAACTAGGTGGAGATGGAGTAATTGAAGATAAATTAACAGAAGATATTGTTCCAAATTCATATATAGGTAAAGATGAAAATTTCTTATCCATCGAAAGAGCAAAAAATGAATGTGAAGATGTCCAAAGTCGTATTAAAAATTTCAAGGAAGTAAATCATTGTTTAAATGAAACTTCAGCTTGCAAGGAATCAAATAGATGTTTACAGTGTGATTTACGTACACAAATTAGAAAGCCAAAATTATGGGCTCAGTATAAAGTTAAATAGAAGGGAGTGGAAAAGTATGGCATTAGTGCAAAGAAAGTTATGGAAACAGGCATCTTTAGAAGAAATTAAGGATTTTATAATTGAAGAATATAAAAAACAGTCAGAAAATCCATGTCCTGTTGATAAAATGAGAGTATTTACTGATAGTACAAGACGTACAAGCTGTGGAGAATGTGTAATTTGTAGAGAAGGAATATTACAGCTTAATGTAATAACAGAAGCAATTTCTCAAGGTAAGGGACGTGATGGAGACATTGAAATTCTAACTGAAATATCAGATGATTTAATCCTAGGATCATGCTGTGACTATGGTAAAGAGGTTGGAAAAATTACTAAAAGAATAATTGAAGAAAGCAAAGAAGAATTTGAAAAACATATAAAAAGAAGAAGATGTGATGCTTTAGTATGTAAGAAATTTTTCAGTTATTATGTTGCACCAGAAAAATGCAGCGGCTGTAATAAGTGTGTGGAAAAATGCCCTCAAAAAGCAATTGCTGGAAGTAAAGATTTAATTCATATAATCGACTCATCTATTTGTGACAGATGTGGAAAATGTACAGCAGTATGTAAAGCAGCAGCAATTCAAAAAGCAGGTGCAATAATACCTAAGCTTCCATTAGAACCAGTAGCTGTCGGAAGTTTTAAAGTAGAGCCACAAAATGGTGGAGGATTAATGGCTGGCAGAAGAAGACGCAGAAGAAGCTAATAATGCAAATTTCATATATTAATAAATAATATTATTAAGGAGGAAAAAATAATGAGAGAATTTGAAACAGATGTAGTTGTTGTTGGTGGAGGAGCATCAGGGCTAGCTGCAGCAGTTACTGCTGCAGAAAATGGTGCAAAAGTAATGGTGCTTGAAAAAGCTAATACTACAGGTGGATGTGCTAATATGGCAATGGGGCCTCTAGGTGTTGAAACAAGAATGCAAAGAGAAAGACTTATAGATATCTCTGTAGATAGAGCTTTTAATAAGTTCATGGAATATTCTCACTGGAGATCAGATGCAAGATTGATAAGAAGATATTTGGAGCAGTCAGCAGGAACTATTGAATGGTTAGAAAATATGGGAGTAGAATTCGCATTACCTTCAAAGTATTTTCCAGCTTCAGAAGCAACCTGGCATATTGTTAAACCTAAAACAGGGAAACCGGGACTTCGTGCAGCTGCTACTATGATTAAAATTATGACAGAAAGAGCAGAAGAATTAGGCGTTAAAATATTATTAGAAACACCTGTAAAAAGTATTATTAAAGATCAAGGAGAAGTAATTGGCGTAACAGCTAGTGATAAAGATGGTGAATTAGAAGTATATGCTGGAGCAGTTATCATCGGTACAGGTGGATTTGGTGATAATCCAGACTTTATTAAAAAGTATGTTGGACTTGAATGGGGAAAAGATTTGTTCTCATATAGAATTCCTGGATTAACTGGAGATGGAATCCAGATGGCTTGGGATGCTGGTGCTTCAAAAGATTTTATGACTATGGAAATGGTATTTTTTGCTCCTAACACTGGTGGATATGCTCCTATAGAGTTACCTTTCCGTCAACCTAATCTCTTAGTTAACCTGGACGGTGAAAGATTTATAAATGAAGAAGTTATAGAAAACCCTGTATTTACCGCAAATGCTATTGAAAAACAAAAAAAGAAAATTGCATATTCTATAATAGATGAAGAACTAATCAAGCATTATGAAGAAAAGGGCTTAGATCTTATAAATGTGGTTACTTCTAGTATGGATATGAGTTATTTTAGACAGGAAGAAGAAGAAGCTAAGAAAAATGGAAGTGATGTATTATTTATTGCTGACTCTATAGAAGAGTTAGCTGAAAAAACTGGCATTGATGCAGAAAACTTAAAAAATACCATTGATACTTATAATTCTTATTGTGATTCAAAAGATGAGTTATTCCATAAAAATCCTAAATACTTATTACCAATTAAAGGCCCTAAATATTACGCATTAAAACTTGGTTTAAGTGCATATGGAAGTGCTGGCGGTATAAAAATAAACTATAATACTGAAGTTCTTAATGATGATTTAAATGTTATAAAGGGACTTTATGCTGCTGGAACTGATGCTAATTCACTATACAATCCTGATTATGCTTTTGTACTACCTGGAAATTCCCTAGGTTTTGCTTTGAACAGCGGAAGAATAGCAGGTTCTAGTGCTGTTGAATATATTAAAGCAAATCTTATGGAAGAACAATAAACTTCATATAAAATATGCATATTTAACCTGCAATCCAAATTTATGAGCGAATAACATCCACCTATTGCCTGTTAAGGCTTAGCATGATATTATTCGCGTTTTTTGGTACTTATTAAAATTAACGGCACTAAGGTTGTTATTGTTGATAATATAATAATATAATGATATCATTTATATGGACTTCAATTCTGTTTTCTAGTAAAGATCTAAACTAAATCGGAGGAAATTTATGTTATCTAAAAAAGTTATAACTACTTTAATAATTTCTACAGCATTAATATTTTCAAAAACTACTGTAATCAATGCTCAGTCTCAAAGTCCAACTATAACAAGATTATCTGGCCCGAACAGATACTCAACTAATATGAAAATAGCTGACTATGGCTGGAGCGATCATTCTGATTATGCAATTATTGTTTCAGGTGAAAATTTTCCAGATGCAATTTGTGCAGCACCTTTAAGTGCCAAGTACAATGCACCTCTATTAATGACAGATGGAAACACTTTAAGTCCTGAAATACAAAATAAATTGACAAGCCTAGGCGTTAAAAATATATTTTTAATTGGTGGGACAGGCGCTGTTTCAAGTGAAATAGAAAATGAATTAACCCAAAAAAATTTAAATGTAAAAAGATTGGGCGGAACTACGAGAATTGAAACTTCCATTGAAATTGCAAAGGAAGTTGGAGGTAATCAGTTATTTGTTGTTTCATCAGAAAGTTTTGCAGATGCATTATCCATTTCATCCTATGCTTCAAGTAAAGCTGAACCTATTGTTTTAACTCCTAAAAATGATATTCCTGATGTACTTAAGGACTATGTAAATACTTTAAAGCCTTCAAAAACCTATGTGATTGGTGGACAAGGTGTTATTCCTGATGATACCGCTTCTTACTTTGGTGATTATGAAAGACTAAGTGGTCAAAGCAGATATGATACAAATGCAAATGTAATTAAAGAATTTTATGATCTTTCAAAAGTACAAAAAATATACGTAGCAGCAGGAATAAACTATCCAGATGGACTATCTATTTCTCCTCTAGCTGCCAAAAATAATTCACCTGTAATACTCGTAAATGACGATATGTCTTCCGACCAGATTAGAATGGTTAGAAACAATAAAGCTACACTAAAAGAGTGTGTGGTTGTAGGTGGAGAAGATGTTACTCCAGACTATCTAATAAATAGATTTTTTGTGGATTCAAAAGACATCACACCTGATGACTTTATTAACTCCTATAATAGTCAGGCTTCTTCTGATGAATTAGCTGCTTTTAAGGGCATAGCTTTAGGTATTTCATTATATCCTAACAATTATAATTTAAAGACAGCCTTTGACAGTGATGCATACCATTTGCTAGATACTGCAGTAAGCATTCATAATCAAGGGAATTATGACTCAGCTTTAAACATTTATAATTATTTACTTCAATTGCCAGTACCTGAAAATATTAAAATTAATGCTACTGTATACAAAAATGTTGCAGCATCAAAAAATCCTATAATAAGTAAATATATCTATAAGGAAAGTTCTAAAGATATAGTTCAAAATGCCGTAGAAATGTACAGCAAACTTAATTTTAATTTTGACAATCCAATTACGTATAAAGCTATGTCGGATTATTTAGATTTCTTTACAAGTGATCATTTTAATAAATCTGATATATTAAGTTTTGATGACAATGGAATTCCAATAGTAACCTATAGGGAATTTGGTGCTCAATACAATTATGTGACAATATGCCAATATGCACTTTATCTTCATACAAAATATTTACATGGAGATACATCTGTATTAAGTCAATTTATAAAATGTACCGATTTTCTCCTCAATCACATGGATAGTGATGGAAGTTTTAGATATAAATTTCCTTATTACTCCTATGAATCTCTTGGAACTAATTGGACTTCAAGTATGGCTCAAGGTGAAGCATTAAATGTTTTTTCTCGTGCTTACGAAATAACTCACGATCATAAATATATTGATGCCGGTAACAAAGCTTTTAACTATTTGATAACACCAATAAGTCAAGGTGGCGTTATGGACACTCTTGGAAGCCTGGACCCTAGATTTAAAAGTGATATATTCTTTCAAGAGTATGTGAATACAACACCTACTTATACATTAAATGGATACATGTTTACATTACTAGGTATATATGACTGGAATCAACTTTCAAAAACAGTATCTGACATAAGTGGTGATCAAACAAGTTATTATTTCAATGAAGGCATTAAAACCTTGAAAGTAGTATTACCTTACTATGACATAGGTGGTTTCACCAGTTATGATTTAAGCCATCTAATGACATCTAGGGATGCTAATCCTGCTTTAGATTATCACAAGGTTCATATAGATTTACTAGAAGCAATTTACTCTATAACAGGTGATAATTACTTTATGGATATTAGAAATCAATGGGTTAACTACATTAAACATTAATTAGTACTTTGGGGGTAATAAGAATGGATGTAATACTGGACTTTGATTTTAAATTAAACAAAGATCAAGTAATACAAACTTTAAAGTCCTATGGCAGTATAATAAAAAATGAAGAAATGGAAGGTTTATATGAGAAACTTCTTCCTATTTTATATGAAAATATAGAACCAACAGGGATATTTGAAATACAAAAAAGAGAGGATAACTTTGACTTTGAAGCTGTAAAAAGTTATGAATACATTGTGTATTGTATTATAACTATGGGTGATAGTTGTACGAGTAAAATAAATGAATTCTTTTCCTATGGAAATATGAAGGAGGGCATGATGCTTGATGCTATGGCTTCATCTTACTTGTTTGAACTCAGTTCCCAACTCTTTAACCACATATATGCTAAAGTTAAAGAGCTGCATTTAGGATTGAGTTGTAGAATATCTCCTGGAGATGGAGAGATTCCTCTTAAATGTCAAAAGTATATACTAGATAAACTAGATGCGGAGAATTTTTTAAATTTGACTGTAAATGAAGACTATATGCTTTCTTCCATGCGCTCTATGGCATATATATATGGAGCTGATAAAAATATAAAATTAAGTAAAAAAGACCATGACTGTTCCAGATGCCCAAATAGAAATTTGTGCAGTATGAGAAAAAGCTAATATTAAAAGGTTCGTATACAACTTGTACGAACCTTTTAATATTAGCTTTTTATTTTTTTTTATTATCGTATTTGCTTTTCCTCTTTCTGTTATATATAAAATCCCAAGTAATAGCTACAAGTAAAACTGCTGGCAGCATTACTTGTAACTTACTTCCAAATGTAGGATTTATAAAAGTAACTGCTTGAAATATTAATATTACTCCCCCAAGTATCATTAAGAAATTTGCCTTAAAGTTAACATATTTTTGGTCTACACCTTCTGTATCCAATTTAAATTTTGTTCTCACAGCTTTGCTATATTTCATTCCAATTCCTTGTATAACGCCCATAAATCCCATAAACATAAGCAACCCTGATACAGCTGAATCCATTTGAAATACCTCCATTTAAAATTATCTTAACGTAAAAATACTTATTAAAGATTATATCATTATAAATCATAAATTTCAAAATTTCATTTCATATTGAGAACTATATTTGTTTTAAAGATAAAATATGTTATCATCTATATATGCAAAATAATAATTCAAATATTTCAAGGAAGTGTTTTTAATGACTTTAAATAAGATAAAAGGAAATACCTATTACATAGATGCTCCCACTAACTGCGGAGTATTCATATTTAAAAATAAAAACTGCCTAATTGTAGATACAGGCATAAACAACACTGAAGCAAAAAAAATAGAGAATTTACTTATAGAAAATAGCCTACACCCCAAGTACATAATAAATACACACAGCCATTTAGATCACTGTGGTGGAAACTTATACTTTAAGAAAAACTATCCAGGCTGTCTAGTATATACATCTAAATTGGAAAAATTATTTATGGAAAATACAGAGATCTTCCCATCTATTCTTTCCTCATCCTATCCTTCAAGAGCATTTGATAGGAGTAATAAACCTCTAGAGGTAGATTTCATTTTAGAATATGGCATAAATAAATTGAATGACGAGAAATTTAACATTGTTGCACTTCCTGGACATTCAATAGAGCAAATAGGAATAGTAACTCCTGAAAAGGTATGTTTCCTTGGAGATTCCATATTCAGCAGCGAGATACTGGATAAATACTCCTTCCCATACTTATATAATATAGAAGATAGTATCCTGTCATTGAATAAGATTAAGGAGATTGATGCAGATTACTTTGTAATAAGCCACTCCAAAAAGGTACTGGATAAAAGCGAAATAAATTCTTTAGTGGATAAAAACATCAAAAATATAGATAAATATAAAAATCAAATTCTAGATCTTTTAGATCAACCGCTCACTAGAGAAAACATATTAGAAGACATAACCATTTTAAACAATTTATCCTTAAACTTTCATGAGTATCATTTGAATTTTGGAGGAATATCTGCATTCATATCCTATTTATACAATGAAAAGCTCATAGACTATTCTATAGAAGACGGTAACTTATATTATTTCAAGTCCAACTAAAGTATATTAAAAAAAATAACTAGCATAGTGGCTAGTTATTTTTTTTAAGTGCCTAAAATAGACTATTTGTTAGCTTTTTTCCATCCTGACTTATTACTCCATATTTATATACAGATACAAAATTTCCTGAATACTTGGTAACTTTGCCTGTAGTAATATCTTTTACCTGACTATCTTTTGAATCATTAATATATATATTACCACTTCTTGTAACGTATATATTATTTTTATTTACAGAACTTGGAAGTGTGTATTCCTTCCAGCTGCTTTTATTCGTTTTAAGATTTGCCACAAATATTTTATTAACTTTATTGTCTTCTCCATTTCCTATGTAAATATTGTCGTTATTATCTGTGTTTAATAAATAATGCATAGCATTTTCACCAGTAGCTATTATTCCACCCCTGCTAGTTCTTATTCTATTGGAAGTCCTATCTTCATATATAAGTTCATCACCATTTGTGCCATTTATAGCAGCCATATTTCCAAGCTGGCATCTTACAAAATTGACTAAATTCATCCTGATCATTACATCAATTCTATATATTCTACTGCTGCCTTCTTCATTAGTAGCACTACTGACATAGATTACATTGCTAGCTCCAGAAAAAGCTATATGTTTTACATCATAAGAATTATCTGGAAGTAATATTGAAAGTTCCTGCTTCTTCTCCTCATTCTTCAATGGATAAGTTGAATCACGTTTGGCATCATAAGTCTCAAATTTTAAATTTCTTGATTCTGATCCTCCACTTGTTTTTTCTGCTACAAGTATGTTATCTGTATCCAAGTTCCAGGTATAATAGGATAAATCATTTTGTAGATCCACTTCTTTTTTGCTATTTTTTAATGTATCAATTACCTGTAAAGATTGGCCATCATAATACGATATGTAATTTCCGCTATAGGATACCTTCACCATCTTTGCATCTTCAGGTATTTTTACACTAATTTTGTTGGCTGTCTGTTTTGAAGTAGTATCTACTTTTTTTATATTGAAATTAGAGTCACCACCAAAATAAAATTTATCTACTAATAAAAGACCTGCTAATTCCATAACTATAGGAATCATTGTCCATACAATTATTCTCTTAAGTTTTTTCATCTACCACACTCTCCTCTAAGGTTTTACATATATAGCTGTAGCTACAGTTCTCTCACCGTTCCAATCACAAGGATTATTTATTACTTCTCCATTAAAGTACATTGTAGTGGATGAACCTCCATCTAAATTGCTTGCATTAATTACACCTTGCTGCAAAAGTATATTTTGTACTTCTTTTAATGAAGCTCCCATTTTCAATCCTTTTCTACCATCTATAGCCAGCATGACTATTGTTCCATCTGCCTTCTGCCCTATAGCTGTTCTAGGATTTAAGCCTTCATTTTCTACTGATACAGTCTTTCCATTTATTATAAGTGAGTTTCTAAAAGAAATTGCCTCCGTTACACCATCAGCAAGAAGTTCCTTAAGTGTGTGGTCTCCAACTATAAGTCTTCCAGTTGGAGTAAAAGCTGTAACATTTATTTTTTCATTAGGTTTTACATCACTGTATATTACTTTACCGCCAGATATTACAATTCCCTCTGGATAGCCTCCTGTTCCTACCCACATTTTTCCACTACTTGTTTTATCTGTGAATCCTCCTCCATTTATGGCTGCAACCGCTCCATTTCGCTGTGCTATTTCACTTGTTCTTTCTCCAACTTCTCTTAATTTATTAGTATATCCTATACGTATTCTCTTAGGATCTTTTATTTCTAAAATATAGCCATCAAATCTTGTGCTAGGTATATCATACCTTTTTATATCCTTATCACCTACATAATTTATATTTACATCATTTAGATTTTCAGCTTCCTGGCTAGTAGTTTGGCCACTCTTACCTTCTTGAAGTATTTTATTTATTTCATCCTTTGACAAAAAAAGGGTAGCTATGTATTGATGAGTAAAAGTAGCCATAGCTGTGCTTACTATCTGGTTTTTTACATTTTTAAATGGGCCATAAAATACCAACAAGGGACTAGTAACTACAACTACTATAAGCTCATAAATTATGAACAAAAAGAACAATCTAGGAGAAAACTTTTTCTTTCTTTTTATATTTTTCCTTCGTCTATTTCTCGAATCATTCATTTAAATTAACCTCCATACAGTATAGAACTATTTTACTATTATTTTTAAATTATTTCCACTGAAAAATCTTTTACATTCTGTTAATTTAAAAAACTGACCTGCCTTATGAAAATTAAGGCAAATCAGTTTTTCTAAATTTTACACTAAAATTATAATTTACTTTCCTATATCTGTTCTAAAATACATACCCGGAAAACTTATTTTTTTCAAATCACAGTAAGCAGCTTCCACAGCAGAATTTAAATCATTTCCAACTCCATAAGTTACTAAAACCCTTCCACCAGATGTCTTAAACTGTTCATTTTCTTTTTTAACCCCTGCAGCAAAAACATTACTGGACTTTTCTATACCTTCTATTTTAAAACCAGTATCATACTTTAAAGGATACCCTTTAGACGCAGCTACAACACAGCAGGAGGCTCCCTTTTTCCATTCCAAATTAAATTTATCAAGTTTTCTATATATAGCACTTTCTATAAGTTCCACAAAATCACTTTTCATAAGTGGAAGTACAGCTTGAGTTTCAGGATCACCCATTCTAACATTATACTCTAACAAATAAACTCCCTTTTTTGTTATCATAATGCCGAAGAAGATTATTCCCACATAATCTAGGTTTTCCTTCTGTATTCCTCTTAAAGTAGGTGCCATTATATTTTTCTCAAAGTCTTTTAAAACTTCCTCACTGCAGTATGGATTTGGAGCTATAGCTCCCATTCCACCTGTATTTGGTCCTAGACCCCCATCATATATTTGCTTATGATCCTTTGAAGATATAAAGGGAAGAATAGTATTTCCATCTGTTATTGTAAGTATTGAGGCCTCTACTCCCTCTAGAAATTCTTCAATAACTACATTTTTTCCTGCCCCTTTAAATACGTCCTTTACCATAAAATCATTTAATGCAGTACTTGCTTCCTCATAATTCTGACATATGGAAACACCTTTTCCTGCCGCTAATCCGTCAGCCTTTATAACTACAGGATATCTACAATTTTCTATGTATTTTAAAGCACTATCTTTATCATCAAAAGTGCAATACTCAGCAGTTTTAATTCCATACTTTTTCATGAAATCCTTGGAATAGATTTTACTTCCCTCAAGCTCGGCAGCTTTTAAACTTGGTCCAAATATTTTAAGTCCCTTACTTTTAAACTTATCCACTATGCCTTCTGTAAGGGGTCCTTCAGGGCCTACTACAGTTAAATCTATATTTTCTTTGGATGCAAAATCTATAAGTCCATTTATGTCTGTTATGTCTAGATTACTGCATTTATCTACTATATCCGTTCCTCCATTTCCTGGAGCGCAAAATATTTTATCCACCTTGGGACTTTGAGATATCTTCCAGCAAATAGCATGTTCTCTTCCGCCGGAACCTATTACAAGTACTTTCATTATATAAAATCCCCCTTTTCATATTAGACACCTTGAAATAAATAACTAGTCAGTATACTGGCTTATTTTTCAAATGCCTTAAAAACTAATGTTTAAAATGTCTTACCCCTGTAAACACCATAGAAATTCCATTTTTATTACATTCATCTATAGAATCCTTATCTTTTATGGAACCTCCTGGTTGTATTATAGATTTTATTCCATGTTTTGCTGCTTCACATACTACATCACTAAATGGGAAAAATGCATCTGAGGCAAGTACTACCCCATCTCCTGCCCTATCAAGTGCCTGGCATGCAGGCCATATTCTATTTACCTGTCCTCCACCAATTCCTTTAGCCATAAAATCTTTAACTACTACAATAGCATTTGATTTTACGTATTTACAAACCTTCATTCCAAATATCAAATTATCCATTTCTTCTTTTGAAGGTTTCTTTTCTGTAACTACTTTAGTCTCATCTACCAGCTTATCATCAAAAGATTGTACAAGTATCCCACCATCTAATTTTGATATTTCAACACCATTAGTAGGTTTTACATCACACTTAATTATTCTTAGATTTTTCTTTGCCTTTAATATTTCAACTGCATCCTTATCAAAATCCGGTGCAATAACTATTTCAACAAAAATTTTAGCTATTTCCTCTGCAGTCTTTGCATCTAATTTTCTATTTACAGCTATAATGCCTCCAAAAATAGAAGTAGAATCACACTCATAAGCTTTTACATAAGCCTCATGTAAGTCTTTACCAAGGGCTACCCCACAAGGAGTATTGTGCTTAACTGCAACACAACATACTTCCTCAAATTCATTTACTGCCTTCCAGGCCATATCCATATCTCTCATATTATTATATGAAAGTGTCTTACCACTTAACTGTTCAAAATCCTTCATAGGAGCTTTTCCTACAGTTTCTGTGTAATAAGCTGCACTTTGATGTGGATTTTCTCCATATCTCAAGCTTTCAGATTTTTTATAAGACAAGCTTAAGTATTCTGGATATTCATCTTCAAGTAGGAAATTACTTATAGCTCCATCATAGGCAGACATTAAATTAAATACCTTACCTGCAAGTTTTCTCCTAAATTCATATTTTACGTCTCCAGAAGTTTCTATTTGGTTAATTATTTGTGAATAGTCATTTACATCTGTAACAACTATTACATCTTGAAAATTTTTAGCTGCAGCTCTTATCATAGTTGGACCGCCAATATCAATAAACTCTATTTTTTCATCAAAAGTTATATTATCACATACCTTGTCGAAAAAAGGATATAAATTTACGACTACCATATCTATTGGTTTTATGTTCTTACTTTTTATAGTATCCATATGTTCTTTATTATCTCTTTTGGCAAGTATACCACCATGTATAACTGGATGAAGTGTCTTTACTCTGCCATCTAGTATCTCATCAAATCCAGTAACTTTAGATACTTCTGTAACCTTTATATTATTTTCTACAAGGTATCTATAAGTTCCACCTGTAGATATTATTTCAACTCCCCTATTTATCAAAAATTTTGCTAAATCCAATAATCCATTTTTGTTATAAACACTTATTAATGCACGATCTATCATAATTTGCACCTCCAATTATTTTAATTACAAACTTTTACTATTCTGTTCTCCACCACTATTTTGTTTTCAGAAATAAGTTTGATAACTTCAGGAAGGGCTTTATGCTCTTCTTCTAATATTCTCTTTTGAAGCATTTCTGGAGTATCTTCAAAATATACAGGAACTGTCTTTTGAATTATTATAGGACCACTGTCTGTACCCTCATCTACAAAGTGTACAGTGCAGCCTGATACTTTGACTCCATACTCAATTGCCTTTTCATGAACCTTTATGCCATACATACCATCTCCGCAAAAAGACGGTATTAAAGAAGGGTGTATATTTACTATTTTATTTCTAAATTCTGAAATCAGCTCTCCTTTAAGTATTGAAAGCCATCCTGCGCATACTATTAAGTCAACTTTGTCTTTAAGCATCTTTAATATTTCCTGAGAAATATTAGACTTATGTATTTTCTTATCTAATACATAGGATTTTATATTATGCTTTTCAGCTCTTTCTAAAGCATAAATTCCAGGTCTGTCACCTATGACAGCTTCTATACTGCAGCTTTTTATATATCCGCTCTCAACTGCATCTATTATAGACTGAAGGTCAGTACCTCCTCCAGAAACCAAAACTGCTATTTTAAACATACTGCTTTTTCCCCTTTTTTTACACTTCCTATTATATATGCCTTTTCACCCATTTTATTTAATTCTTCCACTACGTTTTTAGCATCTTTATTATCTACACATAGTACAAATCCTATTCCCATGTTATAGGTATTGTACATCTGCTTTTCTTCTACACCTAGTTCCATTAAATGCTTAAATATAGGTGGCACTTCAAAACTCTTCTTATCTATAACTGCAGTAAAATCATCTTTAAACATTCTAGGTATGTTTTCAAAGAATCCCCCTCCAGTTATATGAGCCATGGCCTTAATTTTAAATTTATCCAAAAGTTTAAGTACAGGTTTTACATATATCTTTGTAGGTGTTAAAAGTACTTTTCCTATAGGCGTACCCAAAAAGTCCTCATCAAAATCTTTTACAATTTTCCTTACTAATGAATATCCATTACTGTGAACTCCACTAGATGCTATTCCTACAAGGACATCTCCTTCTTCTACTGTACTCCCATTTATTATATTATCTCTTTCCACAACTCCTACGGTGAATCCTGCCATGTCATAGTCTCCCTTGGAATAAAAGCCAGGCATTTCAGCAGTTTCTCCACCAATTAGGGCACAACCTGCCTGAATACATCCATCTGATACGCCTTTAACCAAATCTGCTGCAACTTCTGCTTCCAAATTAGAGCAAGCTAGGTAGTCTAAAAAAAACAGGGGTTTTGCACCATGACATAAAACATCATTTACACACATAGCCACGCAATCTATTCCCACTGTATCATACATTTTCATTTGAAATGCTATTTTTAACTTTGTTCCTACTCCATCTGTTCCAGATACAAGTACTGGATTTTTATATTTACCAAGTTCAAACATACCTGCAAAACTTCCAAGTCCATTTAAAACTCCTGGTATAAAAGTCTTAGATGAATATTCTTTCATAAGTTTTACTGACTTATATCCTTCTTCAATATTTACACCGGAATCTTTATATGTTACCACAGCAAACCACCTCTTACTCTAAATAATTTTTATCTTTTTCTATAGGTACAGATATTGGGTATATTCCATTAAAGCACCCTAAACAATATCCTTTTGACTCAGTACATTGAAGGGATTTCAAAATTCCATCTATGCTTATATAGCCTAAACTATCTGCTCCTATTTTATCCCTTATTTCCTCTATTTTTGCATTAGAACCTATAAGTTGAGACCTATAAGGTGTGTCAATGCCAAAATAGCAAGGATACTTAACTACAGGAGATGAAACTCTAAAGTGCACTTCAGTAGCTCCAGCTTTTCTAAGTATTTCTACAAGTTTTCCACTGGTAGTTCCTCTAACTATGGAATCATCAACAATCACCACTCTTTTTCCCTCTACATTTACCTTTAAAGGGTTTAACTTTACAGCTACTGCTTTAGACCTAAGTTCTTGGGATGGAGCAATAAATGTTCTTCCTACATATTTATTTTTTATAAATCCTATAGCATAAGGTATTCCCGATTCTTCTGAATATCCAAGAGCTGCCGGTATCCCCGAATCAGGAACACCTATAACTACATCTGCTTCTACTGGATTTTCTCTATAAAGTATCCTTCCTGCTTTAACTCTTGATGTATATACGTTTATATCATCTATAGTACTATCTGGCCTTGCAAAATATATATATTCAAAAGAGCAGGTTTCACATTTTGTCTTTTCTGCAAAATTTATAGATTTAATTCCATCGTCGTTTATAATTACAATTTCTCCAGGCTTTACATCTCTTATAAAATTTGCTCCTATAGAATCCAGAGCACAGCTTTCAGAACAGAGTATATAATCTCCGTTTAATTCACCTATACAAAGCGGTCTTATTCCATTGGGATCTCTTACACCTATAAGCTCATTTTCCGTTAAAATAGTAATAGCATAAGAACCTTTCACTGCTTGAACTGTATCTACTACAGCTTTACCTATATCTCTCCTAGCCTCTCTTGCAATAAGACTTAAGATAACTTCTGAATCTACAGATGTCTGAAAGATATATCCTGCATCTTCTAAAAGTCCTCTTATAACATCTGCATTGACCAAAGTACCATTGTGTGCTATAGCAATAGATCCAAGTTTATACTTCACCATAAGCGGCTGGGCATTGTTTAAAGTACTAGAACCTGCTGTAGAATACCTTACATGACCTATAGCACTTTTTCCTTTAAGTCCTTCTAATATATCCTTATTAAATACATCTGCTACAAGTCCCATACCTTTATGATACTTAAATTCACTTCCATCAGAAACTACAATACCTGCACTTTCCTGCCCCCTATGCTGGAGAGCATATAGTCCATAATAAGTTAAAGATGCTACATCTATATTGTTCTTAGAAAATATTCCAAATACACCACATTCGTCCTTGAATTTATCTTCCTCCAAATCAATACAGGAGCAAGTATTAAATTTATCATTTAAAGTGCACATCAAAAATTCTCTCCTTTTAACCATAAAATTAAGGCAGCTACTAATTTTTACTTATTCTCTTCAATATTTCTACATAGGCTTCTTTTACATTTCCCATATCTCTTCTAAATCTATCTTTATCTAATTTTTCATTAGTCTTTGCATCCCATAGTCTACATGTATCTGGTGATATCTCATCAGCTAAAACTATTTTTCCATTGAACTTACCAAATTCCAATTTGAAATCTATTAGTTTTATTCCCTGTTTCAAGAAAAATTCTTTTAAAATATTGTTTATAGATTCTGTCATCTTATATATAGTTTTGAGCTCATCAAAAGTAGCAGCTCCAATTGCAACTGCATGATAATCATTTATAAGAGGATCTCCAAGTTCATCATTTTTGTAGCTTATTTCATATACAGTAGTCTTTAATGGTGTACCTTCTTCTAATCCTAATCTCTTTGCCATACTTCCTGCTGCTACATTTCTAACTATTACTTCTAGAGGAACTATTTCTACTTTTTTACAAAGTTGTTCTCTATCATTTAATTTTTCTTCAAAGTGAGTTTCTATACCATGTTTTTCAAGTAACTCAAAGAGCATTGAAGTAATTGTGTTATTTAATACTCCTTTATCTGATATTTGTCCCTTTTTCTCTCCATTAAAAGCTGTAGCATCATCTTTATAATAAATTATTACCTTGTCTTTATCTTCTGTTTCATATACCTTTTTTGCTTTTCCTTCATATATCATTTTTCCTTTTTCCATATTATAATTCCACTCCTTTTCCATTTTCATTTATAAACTTTTCTTTCATATTTTTTCTATATTCAATTAATTTCTTTTTAATTTCAGAATATTTAAGTGCTAAAATCTCTACTGCCAGCATGCCTGCATTGTAACTGTTATTTATTCCAACTGTAGCTACAGGTATGGATTTTGGCATCTGCACTATTGAAAAGAGAGAATCAAGTCCAGAAATAGCTGCATTAAGTGGAACTCCTATAACTGGAATAGTTGTATTAGCTGCAATAACTCCTGGAAGATGTGCTGCAAGACCAGCACCTGAAATAATACATTCACAGCCTTCTTCTTCTAATTTTTTTACAGTTTCCAAAAGCTTTTCCGGAACTCTGTGAGCTGATAAAATATATGCCTCATATTGAATATCAAATTCTTTTAAGGCTTTAGCAGCTCCTTTCATCTTGTCAATGTCGGAACTACTTCCAAATATAATTGCTACTTTCATATTCGTCCTCCTTAAACAACAAATGTTAGATCATATAACCAAAAGTATAATAAAAAGGTTTCAATAAATCTACAATTGAGAATCTATGTGAAACCTTAAGCTAGTCACCTTAACTAAAACTTGATATAAAAATATCCAGCTTTAAATAAAGTTATCCATAGCCGTGAGAATTTTACGGTTCCCTGTAGATACTCCTAAACCTCATTATTAGGATTATATGGATATTCTATTCATTTATTTATGATATACTTATATTATCATATCAAATTATATAATTCAATACGTTCAATCTAATTTAACGCATAATATTCGTATATTTTGAGATTGTAAAAAATTATATAGTTGTAATGTTCATACCATATCGAACATTATTTTACGTTTTAATAGGTAATTGCGAAACTCACTGATAAAAATGAATAAAAGATGTTTAGAAGTTGCAAAAGCATTGTTAGAAGTTTAAAGACAAATTTTTATGATTTGAAATAACCATATTGATAAAAAAAGGCGC